>CAZGCC010000032.1:0-15465 GCA_964524195.1 uncultured bacterium
GTAAACATCAGACACCGCTTTGGTATAAGGGTCGATCCCGGAATCGCCCCCAAAAACCTTCACAAATAATGACGGATTTTCTCCGGGATAGCTGGATTCGATCCGAGGCTGGAGTATCCCGTATCCGGAAACAACCCGTTGTTTTTTTTCGTCATAGACCGGTCGGTTCAAGGGATGGGCGCTGACGCCGACGAGTTCCCGTGCCGCATTTCGCGGCATCCGGGTATCCGCATCCAGCGTGATGACATATTTCACATCCTGCAAGTTCCTGGGATCTCCCAGGACCATGCTGAACCGGTCATTCCCTTTCCCGCGAAGGAGGGCGTTCAGGTCACCAAGCTTGCCCCGCTTGCGCTCAAACCCCATCCAAACTTTTTCTTTTTCATTCCAGCGGCGGGGTCTGTGGAGAAGATAAAAAACATGATCTTTCTGCCGCCGGTATTTGTAATTCAACCGCTCGATCCCTTCCATGGCCCGCGCCAGAAGCATTTCATCCTCAGGCATTGTTTCTTTTTCCGCATCGCAAAAATCCGTCAGGAGCGCGAAATCAACATTCGCGTCAATGTTCGCAAGATAACGGACCTCCAGCCCTTCGATAAGCAGGTCGACTGTCCGCGCATGATTTAACATGCAAGGGACCACGGCCAAGGTATGAGCGTAAGCGGGGATCCCTTCCGAAAAGTCCATCCGGGGGAGATCCTGCGGCCTCACGAGCATCATGGCAAACCAGTTCACCAGCGAGACCGCTGTCTGGCTTGTCGTCACCAAAAGAAATCCCCCGAATAAGAGAACCCACGGTTCACGAAGGATCCCCGTCACAGTCATCCAGAACAAAACCCCCGCGGTCACGATAAGCGTTATAAGAAAAATAGCGCCGAAATAAAGCACCGATGACCCTGATGTTTTTTTCGCCTGAAGATAGTGACCGAAAGACAAACGGAACCCCAATTCACGGCAAAAGATCTCTAATCCACGGTCGACAAGATAAAAGCCTACATGGGCCGTAACATGGCCCCCTCCTTTTTCAGCTTTCGCCATTTCCGCGATCCGGATCGCCCGCGCCGCGATTTCTTCCTCGCTCGCTTTATTTCTCAAGGAAAGCTTTTCAACGACATGGCGATAGCGGTCGCGGGTCGCAAAAGACATCCGGGGATAATCTCCCGACGGATCCCGGCTCAAAATCTTTTCGACAACGCTCAATGCTTCGACAAAATCATGCCAGTTCGTGACTTCCAGAAGACGCAGACTTCCGATCGTATTCGCGATCGAAACCTGGTCGGCCGCTTGTTTTTGGCTGGTCGCCCGGATGATCCTGTCCAGGGTTTCCCCTTGCTCAGCGAGTTTTTTCTCAAGCCAGGCAAAAGGAAGGTTCAGCGCCTGGCTTTGGCCGTGTAACCGCCGCGTGAATTCCGCGACAAAAGAGGCGGAAAGAGGCGGGTTCCCTTTGGACATCGCCGCGATCTCAAGGATCACACCATCGGTATCTTTGGCCGAAACCTCGAGGATGCGCGTCGCCCAATACTCCGCTTTATCTCTTTCCTTTTGCGACACGATCAGCCGGGAAGACACGCGTCTCAGGTTCTCAATAAGCGCCAGCCTCAGCATGATAGGAATGGCCCACAACTCGCCCAACTTCAGAGGGCTGACGGTTTGATACGCCGCGACAAACTCAGTAAGCCCTTGGCTGTCCAGTCGGCCGTCACTGTGGGAAACAAGGTCCATAGCTATTTCATAAACGCGCGGATAACCGGAGAGCGGGCCTTGAATGAGATGAGGTAATTCTCGAATATAACTTTCCGGAAGATGCTTGCGGGCGAGCCTTATCTGCTCCTCAATAAGATAGTAATTATCGAGAAGCCATTCCCCGGCCGGAGAGATCCTCCGCTTGGATTTCCCCGTCTCATCAAGAAGGTCATGAATTTCGGCGAGGATTTTTTTATTCTGTTTCAGCCGGAGCAAAAGCCTGTTCCGCCCCTTTTTGTAGCTGACCTTTTGATTCTGCGCCAGATTTTTCGCATGCGTCCTGAACTGATCGATGCTGAAAAGTTCGGCTCGAAGGGGCTGTTCCTCAGAGATCTGGTTCCAGGCCCAAAAAGCGCCAAGACGCATTTTGAAATTCTTGAAAAACGCTAGAGGCAACTCGCGCTCCTGTTCCTTTGTCGTGATGAGGCCTTTGAAAGATAAAAACCTCTACGAATGGATCTTCGCGCGGTCATTATACACCGCAAAGCCCCGGCACGCTGTTCGAGATGCCTCCCCGAAATTTTTACACCAGACCTTGCCGCGACAAAACGAATACACGAAGACGGCCTGGGGAGTTCTCTTTCCTTGTGGAATAACTCGTCCGGTAAAACGAGCTTCGCTACCCTCCGGAAGCCTCACTTGCGGATCTTTAAAGCCAGCGATCTTCCGCCTTTTCAGGCGCCGGCAAAACTTTTTCGGACATAATTCTTTATGGTGATAATGGAATCCACAACAATAATGACGGTCAAGATCAGAAGAGCCATAGCGATCAGTCCTACCATAGAGAATTGATATTTTAGTATAAGCTCCACCAGAGCCCAAAGGCTCATGGCGATCATAAAGATGGAGGGAATTAGCGTGTAGTTCATGTTTTTACGGCTCTTCAACAAATAAACGGATATGATGAGCAATACCAAACCGGCAAGAAGTTGGTTCGTGGTGCCAAAAAGCGGCCAGATAACCTTCCAGGCGGGAAGCACCTTTCCAGACAACGGATCTTTAAGGGTAGAGAATAAACCGATCGCCGGGAAAACCAATGTCGCTGCAGCCGCGATCCACCGGTACTTTGACTCAACCCTGTTGAAGAATTCCTGAAACACATACCTTCCGAGCCTTGTGGCTGTGTCAAGCGTCGTCAGGATAAAGGCCGCGAGCGCCATAAGCCCGAAGGTTTTTCCATATTCGAGAGGCAGATGAAAAACCGCAAGAAATCTCGAAATGCCTTCGGCGTACACCGTAAGAGGCGCTTTGGACGCAAGCTCCTTGGACGGAGATAAGATCATAACCGTCATCAAGGCGATCACGGCCACAATGCCTTCTATGAGCATTCCCCCGTAGCCGATCTTAACGGCATCACTTTCCCGGTTGATCTGTTTCGATGTTGTCCCTGAACCCACCAAAGCATGGAATCCCGACACCGCCCCGCAAGCAATGGTCACGAACACAAGCGGAAATAAAGGCCCCAAATAGTCCGACTGGTAGGCAGTAAAGGCGGGATAGGAGATCCCGAATCCTCCCAGTGTAATACCTGCCACTCCGGCCAAGATGGAAAAATACAAGAGGTAAGAACTCAAATAATCCCGGGGTTGCAGGAGAAGCCAGACAGGCAAGGTTGAGGCAAAAAAAACATAGATCATCAGCACGGTATTGAAAAAATTTTTTGCCGAGCCGAAAATTTCAGGCGCATTTTGAAAAGGAAATTCTATCCCAAGATAGATCCCGAAAAAAACCAGGGGCACAAATATCAGGGATCCATAAAAAATGCTCAAATGGAACCTGTAAACGCCCAATCCGAACAATACGGCAAGAAAGATATAAAAAAAAGAGGCTGTGGCGGTAGCGCCATCATCCACAAAAGAGACGGAGGTCAGATCCGCGAACACAATAAGAATATAAACAATCGCCAGCCATACAAAAAGCAGGAAAAGTTTGTAAGAAAGCGGTGAAATGTATTGATGGGCGATTTCGGATATGGATCTTCCCTTATGCCTCATGGAGGCGACGATGGACCCCAGATCGTGGGGGCCGCCGATAAAAATGGATCCGATCACGATCCAGATCAAAGCGGGAAGCCAGCCAAAAGCAATGCCTACAATGATGGGACCCACGATAGGCCCCGCCCCGGCAATGGAGGAAAAATGATGCCCGAATAAAATAACGCTTTTAGTCGGAACATAATCGATCCCGTCTCCCTGCGTGTGGGACGGAGTCGGATTTTTGTCGTTCACATTGAACAATTTTGAAAGGATCTGGGTCCCGTAAACACGATAGGCGATAGAAAAAAGGACCAGAACGGAAACAAAGATCAAAAGCAACATCTTACCCTCCCAAGACTATTAAAAGATTCTCTCGCCCTGGACCCGAGCGGATCTTTCCGCTGAGACTTGAAGCGAAATATTTTATCGCAAGCGATCCAATCAAGACTTTTGGCCCAAAAGCGGGATCAGGGGTGATGACAAAAGAAGATTATAACGGAGACCGTTCCCAAATGCGAGAAAACGCTTGTTCTTTCAAAATATGGCAGATAAGACTTTCCGCCCTAAAAGGCTCCCCCGCCTAAGGGACTTTCGCAACTGGCTTTTAAATTCAGGCGAAGTGGAAATCCTCAAGATCCTGATGAAGGAACTTCGATTTGCAACAACTTAGGCGAGTTTGCGAGCTGAAACGCGGACAACCTTGCCGTTTTTCCAGATGACAAGGCTATCGTTGGTTTTGCGGCGTTCTTTTATCAGATCGCGAACAGCATGCTTGAGCGCCCGTTCAGCCTTATAGGGAATGCTTTCTTTAGAAGCCATTTTTATATCCTGCCTGTTTTAGAACTTGAGAGTACTTGAGTTGATCTTCTACCTTTATTGTGCCATGTTCTACCGCAAAGACAAGTTTGGGCCTACCCGTTGAGTTATCATAAACACTCCATGTGTCAAAAAGCGGCCGGTACACCTCGAAAAGATTCTTGAGGCCTCTGGCAAACCTTCTCCTGACATCGCGCTCAGGAATATCATGACCGCCCTTCTTCACTCGATCGGCGATTCTTGCCAACGAGAGCTGAACCTTTGGAACCCACAAAAAGAACATGTGAAGTTCATAACCCTGTCGTTTCATCTTCTGGAACAATTTGATGTAGGCTTTTCCGGATAAAGTCGTTTCAAATGCAAAATTAACTTTCCTCCTGGCGCAATCATCGATCTGATCCAGAAGGATCTTGCCTGCTTTAATAGCAACTTTTGAGGGGAGAAACGGCGACAAACCTTTCGCGATCATGTCAGCGTTGATAAACTCGAAACAATCCGCATAGTTCGGAAGAAACTTTTCCGCAAAAGTCGTCTTCCCGGAACCATTCGGCCCTGCGATCACATAAAGTTTAGGTTTACGCATACGGAATTATACCATCCTTGTTTGAGGTTTTCTTTAATAATGGTAACAAGGATGGCCCCAATTTCAGGCTTTCTGAAATTGATGGGTATTGGGACCATAAAGAAAAAAGGCGCCACCGCAATATGCGATAACGCCTTTTTGTAAAAAACTCCCGATAAAGGCCATAGGGTTTCCCCTTGTTTGATTGGGTTTTTGGGATAATATGCTATCCACAGCGACGATATTGTGTAACTCCAGGGATATCCGAATGCGAGAATCGAAGGTCATCATAGCCTTTTTTCTGGGACTGGCTCTTCTAACCCCGATGAGGTCCGCCATGGCGAAGATCGAAACACCGCCTTACCAAGTGATCCAGAGCGCTGATAAGATCGAAGTTCGGGAATATGCACCAATCATTGTGGCCGAGGTGGAGGTGGCAGGCGAGCGGGGCAAAGCGATCAATGCCGGTTTCCGCATTCTCGCGGATTATATTTTCGGGAATAATGTCCCGGAGCAGAGCATTGCAATGACAGCTCCCGTCATTCAGCAAAAGGGCGCCAAGATCGCTATGACGGCACCCGTCAGCCAAACCCGGGACGGGGATCTCTGGAAAGTCCGGTTCACGATGCCTTCTTCTTATACGATCGAGACACTACCCAAGCCGAATAATCCGGGCATTAAGATCATAGCGACACCGGGTCATCGCATTGCAGCGATCCGGTTTTCCGGATTCTGGACGGATAGGAATTTGCGGAAGAACTTAGAAAAACTCGATGCTTTTATTCAGGAACGGGGGCTCAAAACCGCGGGAGATCCGGTCTACGCCTTTTACAATCCGCCCTGGACGCTTCCCTTTTTCCGCCGCAATGAAGTTCTCTATAATCTCCAGGAAAAGTAACTCGATTTTTTTACGATAAGCGACTTCGCCGGGCGATACCCTTCAACATTCCTGCAAATATCAGCTGGTGGAGAGGCCAAACAAAATACCAGTACACCAAGCCGAAAAGCCCGACCGGATCGAACATGGCGGTCTGAGTGATGCGACAACCGTCCGGTGTTGGGCTCACCTCATACTCCAGCCAGGCTCTGCCGGGAAGCTTCATTTCGGCGGCAAGACGCAGCGATCGATCCGGCTCGAATTGCTCGACCCTCCAGCAATCGATCACATCTCCGACATTTAGTTTTTCCGGATCTCGTCGCCCGCGGCGCATGCCCACCCCCCCGACCAGAAGATCAAGAAATCCCCTGAATTGCCAAAGCCGATTTGCAAAGTACCAGCCGTTCTTGCCGCCGATGCACTGGATCACCGCGAAAGCTTTGTGGCAAGGGACAGAAATCTCGCATTGCCGGGAATCGATCAGACGGTTTCCAAACCGCACTCCGCCCCAGTTTGATCGCGCTGCAAGCCATGAGGCATCCGACCAGCGCGTTGCCGCGAAATCCAGCTCTTCATTTCTGAGTGCACGCGCGATTGCTTCCCGAATGGTGATCGTCCTTACAGAAAATACCTCAAGCGCGCTGGTATCATGAACCGTGGTCTCGTGCCGGATGCTTTCAATCAATTTTCTTCCAACGCGCGCGTAGAGCGGCGTGATCAGCCCCAGCCAAAGGCTGGAGAGCCCCGGAGACAAGACCGGGACGGGAATGATAAGACGCTTCAATCCCCTTTGCCTCCCGTATTCCTTCATAAGATCCAGATAGGACATTTTATCAGGCCCGCCGATTTCGAAGATCCGGCTTTCTTGCATGGACATCTCGGCCACTTCAACAAGATACTGGATCACATCTTCGATCGCGATCGGCTGCGCCTGCACGCTCACCCACTTGGGCGTCGTCATGACGGGCAACCGCTCCACCAAAGCTCGTATCATTTCAAACGAAAGACTTCCGGACCCAATGATGATCGAGGCCCGGAATTCAATGGTGGGAATGCCTGACCCTCGAAGAATGTCGCCTACCTCGTGACGGCTTTTAAGATGGGCTGAAAGCTCATTCCCATGGCTCAGGGCACCCAAATAAATGATCTTCCGTACACCCGCTCGTTTCGCGGCAAAAACGAAGTTCTCGGCGCACCTTTTTTCTTCGTCCTCAAAAACCCCGGGCGTTCCCATGGAGTGAACCAGGTAGAAGGCGGTATCGATATCCGCCATCGCACGCCCAAGCGAGTCTTTATCAAGAAGGTCCCCCTCGGCAACCTCCGATGAGGAACCGATCTTACCTTTTAAATATTCCGGACGCCTTGCCAGACACCGGACCGCATGCCCCCGGAATTCCAGTTTTTTCAGAAGGCGCCCCCCGACATAACCCGTTGCGCCCGTGAGAAGGATTTTCATTTTATGTTTTTCCTACAGGTTCAGAAGCCTTTCCTCCGACCCGGGGAAGATCAGAAGGCTTAATTTCTTTAAGCGGGATTATCCACGCGGAGCGGGGATCCACTGGCCGACCTCTTGGAACCTGGAGACATGCAAGTAGCGCAAGACACGAATGCGGATCAGCGCGCAGGTCGGAGAATGAAAGAAGGACTTCAGATAAGGATGCCTTTTCTGGAGGAGGGCGGCAATTTGCAGGTATTCTTTCCGGCCCTTGATCTCCGCGGCCTTTCCGATTGCCGTGACCGATTCGATCGACATGAATTTTTTTTGAAAGTGAGAGCGATTGTCCGCTTGGATGGCGACTTTCGAACATCGCGTGAGAAACCGGTACTTTCGGGTCGTCTTCGGCGTCGAAAAATAAATGCATTTCAGGTCCTTCGACGCGGCAAAGCCCACGATGGAAGCATAAGGTTGCGCAAGGCCCTGCGTGCAGAGGATCGCGAATCGCTCGGTCCCCAACAGTTTCTCTACATGCCCCCGCACAGACAGCCCGGCCATGCCCTTAGGCCCAGCCGCACCAGGTCTTCTCAAAAAAGGTTCGTCATCACTTTGTCTCATCATTCTCTTTCCTTATCCCGCCGCGCCTGTGAGCTTCTTAAAAACAAGATCGCCGATCGCAAGCACCCCCACGATGATGGTAATGGCGGCTCCAGTCCGCGTAGCCACGGCATAACTGCCCGGTTTATCTTTGCCTAATAAAACCAGATTTTGCGTAATGAAATGACAGGCGATCACAAGACCGATATCGAAAAGCATTTTATCCTCCTTTTCTAAGTTCCTAAGAATCCCGATCGAGGCTATTCCGTTTATTAGATCTCGGCTCAATTCAGATCAAGCAGTTCCCCCCGAAGCTTGCGGCAGACCACATGCTTCGACAGCCAGACCCCGAAATAGGCCTCCGCAAAATCATAGCCGGCGATGGGCTCGCCCTGTTTAATTCCGTTGAAATAAAGCTGGATTCCCCGCACAGGGTCATACACAAGCGCATATTCATCGCCTTTTTTGACCGATCGGTAAAGCGAGTGAAGATAATTGACCCGCTCGCGGATGGCCGCTAGGTCAATATCGGGATTCTGGGCCAGTTTATGGTCGGCGGCTTCAATGATCTTTTTAGCTGGGATCGACCTCCGGTAGCGCAGAACGAGCACCTTGGGAATATCGGTCAAAACATCTTGCTTTGAAACGCCTTCCTGAAGGTAGAGTCCGGCGTCATAAAGCGAGAACTTCCAAAAGTCTTTTTTCCCAGCGCTGCGAAGGGGCAGGCTACAGCCACCGAGCTCAGCCTTCGCGGGAAAACACACTTTGTGATAACACACCCCGGCGGCAGACTGGGGCTCCCCCGCCTGTTCTCCGAAAGAGGACCCGACGATGCCGCCCGCCAGGAAAAGGACGGCGGCAACAATTCCCATTTTTTTCAAATAAATAATGCTCAACAAGCCACTCCTTTCCAACTAAACATCATTTCCGGTCCGCTTCAGGGTGATCTGAAGAACATCAATGATGCCCGAAGCGAAGCCGGCTTCGCAGTAATGAAAATAGTATTTCCATTTCCGTCGAAACACCTCATCAAAGCCAAGTTCTTTTATGGCTGGCCACTGATTGTTGAAATTTTCGCGCCATTCAAAAAGGGTGCGTGCGTAATGCGGTCCAAGAGGTTCGATCCTCTGAACCTTGAGCGATGTCCTCCCAATCGCCTGCTTGAGGATCCCGAGGGAGGGCAGCATGCCGCCCGGGAAAACATGCGTCTGGATCCAGTCCGATCTTTTGCGGTAAGTTTCATAGCGGTCATCCGGAATGGTGATCGCCTGGAACACGGCCACCCCGCTGGGTTTCAAAAGACGATCGCAAGTCTTGAAAAAAAGCTCCAGATAATCGTGGCCAACCGCCTCGATCATTTCGATCGACACGATCTTGTCAAAACTCCCCTCCACATACCGGTAGTCCCTGAGCTGGATCTCGATGCGGTCGCTTAGGCCGAGCTCCGCGATCCTTTTTTCGGCGAACCGTTTTTGCTCTTCCGAGAGCGTGATCCCGGTAACGCGGCATCCCGTCCTTTGAGTGGCGCGGATCGCGAAACTCCCCCACCCACAACCGATCTCCAGGACCCGGTCCTCTTTGCCGAGGTCCGCCTTGGCGATGATCGCATCCAATTTGTGAGTCTGAGCCCGCTCCAAACTACAATCCGAACCGTCAAAGATCCCCGAGGAATAGGTCATGGAGGAGTCCAAAAATCGCTCATAAAAGGCGTTCCCAAGATCGTAATGAGCCCGAATGTTCTTCCGGCTGCCCTCTCTGCTGTTTTTTTGAAAAAAATGCCTGAGCGAATTGATCGCATTCCCCCAAAAAGCGGGCTTCACTACCTCACGATCGACACATTCCTGATTGTCGATAAAAAAGCGCAGAAGTTCCGTCACATCCGGAGAATCCCACTCCCCGTTCATAAAAGCCTCGCCGAACCCGATATCCCCGGCGGTGATCATGCGCTTGAAGAGCCGGTAACTAAAAACATGCAGCTTCGCGCGGCGCCCGGGGCTTTTGCCTTGAAAAACTTGCCTGGATTTGTCGGGAAACACGATCTCCAGCTCCCCTGTCTCCATGATCTTGAACAGCTTACAGATCTTGCTCATGCAGGCCTTCTCGGAAAAGGAAGGAGGCGCGAGACGGTAACTTCGCTCATGCTGGGGTTCCGGCTTCCGGACCAGGGGAAACTTCCGCATCAGAAGCAGCAGGGCCTGCCATACGATCAAAGGAAAGGTCATCCCGGCGACCAGCGGATGGCGCACCAGCACCTTCAAAAGTTCTTTGCTGGTGAATTCCCGGGTCCGGCCGGACAACCCCGCGACAAAGAATTTCTTACCGTCGCGAAAAACATCGATACGGACGCTGACCTCGCCTTGGGTCCCCGAAAAAAAGAACTCGTATTCGCCTTCGCTTTGCATAAAAGGCGAAATAAAGAACTCCACATCGTGACGGTAGTGTCCAATATAGCCGGGCTTCTTGTCCACCGGATGATCGAGAATATAAAAATGCCGCTCCCCCCAAGGATTACTGACCTCGGTGACGATGATCTTCAAAGCGCCTTCGGGATCATAACAATAATAAAAACTGGCAGGGTTGAATAAATGCCCCCAATAACGCACGCCGGTCATCAGTTCGATCTTTCCTACGGGACCGGTTCTCCCGCTTTGCTTCAAAAAATCCAAAATACTGGTCCGAACATCCCCGGCCCTGCCAAGCACATAATCCTTGTCGTGAAAGGCCAGAATATTGAAACGGTTATGGCCGAAGATCCGGATCTTGCGGGCCAGAGCGTCCAATTCATCAAGATCGAAAATAAAAAGCAGCATTGGATAGCGGAACGAATGCCGCTTGGGGGATGTCCGGAGATGGTAAAGATCCGCCAGATAGATGCGTGAGTTCATCGCTCGACCCCCATCCGGCGCGCGACATCAAAACCTGACCGGATCCCATCTTCGTGAAAACCGTGCCCAAAATAACTCCCGCAATACCAGGTGCGCCTCCGGCCGTTCAGCTCCCCAAGCGACGCCTGCGATCCGAGCGAGGCAAAGGTGTAAGTCGGATGATGGTAGCGATAGCGCCCCACCACTTTGGAGGCGTCGATCTCCGTTTCCCGGTTCAGGGTCACAAAATAATCGCGGGAAGTCTTCAGGGACTGGAGCCGGTTCATAAAATAGGTAACGGCGACCGGCGTTCCTCCCGTTTCGTGAAGAGCGCGGAACACATTCCAGGAAGCCCAGGCTTTTCGCGTAGGCGGCATCATACGGCGGTCCGAATGCAATACGGTCGGGTTCACTGAATATTCCCAGATTCCGAGCAGTCTTTTTTCATCCACGGAAGGATCCCGAAGAAGCCCCAACGCTTCATCGGCATGGCAGGCCAAAACAACCTGATCAAAATCGAGGGTCCCTTCTGCCGTAAACACAGACACTTTTCCCTCCTCCCGCCGGATCCCCACTACCGGGGTTTTCAGGCGGATCTCGCCCCGGAAAACCTTTTGAAACGCCTCGACATAGGCATAGCTCCCGCCCACGACTGTGCGCCACTGGGGTTTTTCCGTCAGGTTGAGAAGCCCGTGATTCTGATAAAAACGGAGAAAGGTAAGAGCCGGGAACTCCAGCACCTTGCCGGGAGGCGTCGACCAGATCGCGGCCGCCATAGGGACCAAATGATCTTCGCGGAATTTTTCTGAATGCCGGCCTCTCGCGAGATAATCCCCCAGCGTAAGACCTGAAAGATCGCAACCACTCTGGAGGTCTTTCAGCGCCTGGCTGTAGAACCGCGAGATCTCGATCAGCATGCGGTAGAAAGAAGGGCTCCAGAGGTTTTTTGCCTGGGCAAAAAGTCCCAGCGGAAGATCGCTCGAATAAAGCACCCCGCGAGAAGGCGCCTCGACGCTCAGCGACATATCGCTTGCCTGGGTCTTGACCCCAAACTCGGAAAAGAACCAGGAGAGTTCCGGATAGTTCTTTTCATTCATAACGATGAATCCGGTATCGACCGGCGTTCCGGCATCGGGCCCGTCCGGGATCCTGACCGTGTGGGTGTGACCTCCGAGATAATCGTTCTTTTCGAATAGGGTGACCTGGTATTTGCGCTGGAGAAGATAAGCCGCCCCGATCCCGGCAACTCCGCCTCCGATGATCGCGATATGGGGTTGGTTTTCTTTTTCCATAAGCCTCAAGTATTTATTTCGATAAGCTGATTCTCGGTTTATTATATGCGTCTTCATATCGATTCCGTAGTTGATTTTTAGCAAAGGAGCTTTTTCGTGCCCGAACTCAAACTTCAGGATCCCACCGCCGCGACCGTCGCGCCGCGCCACCCGCTCGGCCGAAAATCCAGAATCTTGCTGACAAGCGTCTTTGGCCCTTATGCCCGGGATGATGCTTATGGGAGCCGAGCGATCAACCCGATGGAACTTTTCCACAACCAGGTCACCCGTCTGCAAGGACCTTTTTCTCTAAGGATGTTCCACAGGTCTTTCGGGCTGCTCCTTCTACAGGATAATATCGAGGCTCCCTGCGCCGTTCTGGATTTTCCCTCTTATGAACGCTTTCAAAAGGAGCTTCTAAAGAACCGCTACGACATCGTAGGCATTTCAAGCATCCTGTCCAACGCTGACAAGGTGGGCGCCATGTGCGCTCTGATCCGGCGCATACTTCCCGATGCTAAGATCGTTGTTGGAGGGCACATCGCTAATCTCTCCGGACTCTCTGATATGATCGATGCGGACTTCATCGTCAAGGGGGACGGGATCCGGTGGTTCCGCGAATATCTCGGACAAGATAGGGACGCGCCGATACGCCATCCTTCGGTTTTTTCCGGTTTCGGAAGCCGTACCCTGGGCATTCAAACTTCCTCAAAGCCCCGGGATCTTGCCGCGGCGCTCATGCCTTCCGTGGGCTGCCCCATGGGATGTAATTTTTGCTCCACATCCCACCTCTTCGGCGGGAAAGGCCGGTCCCTCGAGTTCTACGCCACAGGCGATGAGCTTTTTAAAGTGATGGATTCCATCGCACGAAAACTCAAAACCCATTCTTTTTTTATCTTTGATGAAAATTTTCTGGCCTACAAGAAAAAAATGCTGCGACTTCTACAGCTCATGGAAGAGTATGAAAAAAACTGGTCCCTTTACATCTTCAGTTCAGCCCATATCATCCGGTCTTATTCGATGGATGAACTCGTCCGCCTAGGCGTGAAATGGTTATGGATGGGGATCGAGGGAAAAGACAGCCCTTACGAAAAGGTCCAGGGCGCGGACACACGCGCGCTCGTCCGCGAGCTTCAGCAGCATGGGATCTCGGTTCTCGGTTCGACCATTATCGGCTTGGAGGAACACTCGGAAGAGAATCTCGGCGAAGTCATTGATTGGGCCGTGAGCCATCAGTCGGATTTCCATCAATTCATGCTTTATACCGCTCTCCCCGGAACGCCGCTTCACCGGGAGAAGGAGTCCGAAGGCTCTCTTCTTTCCCAGAAAGAGATCCCCCTCGCGGATTCTCACGGCCAATACCGTTTCAACCACCGCCATCCGGCGATCCCTCCGGGCCGGGAAACATATTTCCTTCTGGAGGGATTCCGGCGTGATCTTAAAAAGAACGGACCGAGCCTCGCCCGAATGATCCGCACGCTCCTGAACGGTTACCGGAACCTGCGCCATCATCCCGCCGCGCGCGTGCGCCACAGGATCGAGCGTGAAGCCAAACCGCTCGCGAACGAATATGCGGCCGTGATCTGGGCCCTGAAAGAATATTACAAGAAAGATCCGGAGCTCCGTATCGGGCTTTATCAGCTTCTCGACGAGATCCAGGAAGAATTCGGATGGATCTCCAAATGGACAGCTCCTCTGCTTGGGCGGTACCTGCTTTTTACGATCCGGCGCGAGGAAGAGCATCTTGCCCGGGGTTGGACTTACGAACCACCCTGCTTTTTCGAAAGGAACGAAGCCGCTAAAAAGATCATCAAACCGTGAGGTGCTTTATGAGAAAAAATATTATTCTATACGGGACCGCGATGGCCGTTTTCCTGGTTGTGGACGCGATCTGGCTCGCGTTCGTTGCGAGGGATTTTTTCGGTTCCAACCTCGGCCCGGTCGTTCCGCTGAAACTTTCGATCACCCCCGCGCTAGCTTTTTATCTGCTTTTCGGCGCGGCGATCGTGTTTTTCGCCGTGCATCCCGCGCTGGAAAAGCGTTCGCTCGCCACGGCCACATTCCGCGGAGCATTCTTCGGGCTAATCACCTACGGAGCTTACGATCTGACGAACGCCGCCACGATCGAAAACTGGCCGATGATCGTAGTCGCGGTGGACATGGCGTGGGGCACTTTTCTGACTGCGGTCGTTTCCGCAGTGACTTTTGCCGTCGGAAAAAGAATCGCCCCTTAGGCGAGCGGGACTGACCCATCTGAATCATCAAAAAGCGAGGTGTGACATGCTCCATTGGGAAGGTGTTGGGATGGCAGTGATCCTTTTCTTCATCATCGGGCTTTTCCATCCCCTAGTCATCAAGGGCGAGTATTATTTCGGCGTGAAGGTCTGGACCGTGTTCCTTTTGGCCGGGATCGTTTTCACTGCGGCTTCGCTTTTTACATCCCATCTCTTTCTCTCAACCGTTCTTGGAGTCTTGGGGGCGACTTGTTTTTGGAGCGTCAAAGAGATCTTTGACCAGAAAGAGCGCGTCAAAAAAGGCTGGTTTCCCAAAAACCCGAAGCGGGACTATTTGAATTATTAAAAAACTACGCTTCGAGCTTTATTCACATTGATGTAAGTCTCGTCCCCAAAAGGAGAAGGCCGTTCAGCTTCTTCGCCGAACGGCCCTCATCCACACGATGGCTCCCCCTGCTGGACGCATTTCGGAACCCTACCGAAGCCTTCAAACTGGACCTTATGGCAATCAGATTGCTATTTACTGAGAGCGGATTGGCATTAGTTACTTAGCGTAAGTTCCTTCTACCGTAAGTCCGAAAGAATACCTTTATTCCGCCTCGTTAAAGTAATACTTCTTCCATTCATCAGACCGAAGAAGATGCGGGATGTTCTTTTCTGAGGTCTTTACAAAATCACCGCTTTTATACTCCCAAGTTTCCAAACGGTGTTGATCAAACCCCAAATGTCCCACAGCTTCATCGGAAAACCCTTCAGCGAGTTGAATCTTACCATCTTTAAGTCGTCTCGCTATTCCTTCCGCAGGACCTTCAAATTGCTTGAGAAGAACTAGCTCCTGATCGTTCTTTATCTTATAAATATCCAACATCTGTGAAAAGCCAGTTCCCCATGCGGCGTTGTATCTGATCCATATTTCAGGGATACCATCGCCATCTAGGTCGTGAAATTCAATAGGCCATACATAGTGAAGAGGATGTTCGCCGATCTGCAGTTTTAATTTTGAAAAAAACTTTTCGGGTTTTCCCTCCTTCAATCTACCGGAAATGATTTGGGGGGGCTTGGTGCGCCAATCTCCGAAAGGGATTATGCG
>CAZGCC010000032.1:15600-15861 GCA_964524195.1 uncultured bacterium
AAATCTAGAAACTCATCCGTATAATGCCCCGAAATAAGCGAAATCGGCTTCAGCATATCGGAACGTTCCTTAAACAATGGGACCAAATCCGGGTAACCACGCTTGGTTTTTTCCGACATTGTTAGCCCCATGTAACGGGCCATCCAAAAATCAGATTTTGGGACGTTCCCCGCTTTGATCGCTTTTTCTGCTTTCTGGTAGATTTCTCCCAGCTTTTCGTTAAGAGAAACATCTTCTCCATCAGCATGAGCCTCAGCCATA
>CAZGCC010000033.1:0-4871 GCA_964524195.1 uncultured bacterium
GATCTTTGGCGGCCGCCCGGATCGTCCCGCAGATCACAAGCTTGTAACTCCGGCCATCCGACTCCAGGATCCCGAAGCCCATCCGGTGAGTGCCGGGGTCAACGCCTAGAACGCGCATTCGTTTCTCCGGAGAATTTTAAGCGGAAAGTTCCTTCATCACTTCTTCGGGAATGTCCGCGTTCGAATAAACATTCTGCACATCATCGTGCTCTTCCAACGCATCGATCAGATGGATCACTTTCCGCCCCGTATCCGGAGACACGGCCACGAGGTTTTTGGGGATCATGGTAAGATTCGCGCTTTCGATCTTGATCTTGGCTTTTTCGACAGCTTCGCGCACCACCCAAAGGTCCTGCGGAGCGGTCGTGACTTCGAACGCCGTATCCGTGGAGGTCATGTCTTCGGCTCCGGCGCCAAGCACGATCTCCATGAGCTGGTCTTCGGTGGCCGCCGTCTTGGGAACAACAATAAAACCTTTTTTCTCGAACATCCACGCTACTGTTCCGGCACTCCCCATATTGCCGCCGTTCTTGTTAAATACGCTTCGGATCTCCGAGGCCGTCCGGTTCTTATTGTCGGTCAGACACGCCACCAGAACCGCCGCGCCTTCGGGGCCGAAACCCTCGTAGGAAATTTCCTCATAGGTCACGCCTTCGAGCTCGCCCGTTCCTTTTTTGATAGCCCGTTCGATATTATCCGCCGGCATATTGGAATCTTTGGCCGACTGAACGGCGGTACGAAGCCGCGGATTGGTATTCAAGTCCCCGCCGCCGGTTTTTGCCGCCACCGTGATCTCGCGGATGAACTTCGTGAAGACCTGGCCGCGCTTGGCGTCCACGATCGCTTTCTTATGTTTGATACTTGCCCACTTGGAATGTCCTGACATAGAGAATCTCCTACGATAATGGCTTTAGTTTTTTAATAGCTTCGGTAACGCGCGCCACATCGCGCATTGCCTTCACTTCATGCACGCGAAGGATCTGGACCCCCTGCTCGACCGCCATGGCCACGCATGCCGCGGTCCCGAATTCCCGCTCCCCGACCTCGCGACCAGTCACATGTCCGATAAAGGACTTCCGCGAAGGGCCGAGCATCACCGGAAACCCCAAACCTTGAAAAGCTTTCAAATTCCGGAGGATCTCGAGATTCTGTTCCGCTGTTTTGGAAAATCCAAGTCCCGGATCGATCACGATCTGCTCGCGCTCCACACCGGCCTTGGTCGCGATCTCGATACTATCGCGGAGCTCTCCGAGGATCTCGGCCAGCAGATCCTTATAATCCGTCAAACCCTGCATCGTCTCCGGCGTGCCGCGGCTGTGCATCAGCACAAGCCCCGCGCCAAACTTTTTGACGACTTTGGCCATTTCAACACCGGACCTTTTAAGACCACTCACATCGTTGATAATGTCGGCTCCGGCTTCAAGACACTTTTTCGCGACTTCCGGTTTGGCCGTATCGATCGAGATCGGGATCCTTTTTTCTTTCTGGAGAAGCTCTACGACCGGCAGCAACCGTTCCAGCTCTTCTTTCACCGTGATCGGCTGAGCTCCGGGACGCGTGGATTCCGCGCCGAGATCCAGGACATCCACACCCTCCTGGATCATTTGCAATGCGCGCGCGTGGGCCGCCTTAGAATCCAGGAAATGACCGCCGTCCGAAAAAGAATCCGGCGTGATATTCAAAACGCCCATCAGGATAGTGCGGTCGAACGAAACGGTATTTTGACGGATCTTCCAGATCACGCCGCAGGGGTCTCGCCCGGCACAGACCCGCTCTCATCACCCGAAGGCGGGAGCGCATTCGCAAGGCCTGTTACTTTTTTGATCTCGTCAGCATCCAGCGTTTCTTTTTCAAGCAACAGTTTCGCCAGGGCCTCGAGCTTGTCGCGATTCTCCGTGAGGATCTTTTTCGCGTGCTCGTAACCTTCCTCAAGGATCCGTTTGACCTCGCCGTCGATCAGGCGGGCGGTATCCTCCGAATAATTTTTTTCATCCATAATATCGCGACCTAAAAAAACCATCCCGCCTTCTTTCCCGAAAACGATCGGACCGATCTTCGAACTCATCCCGAAGCGGCAAACCATTTCGCGGGCGATCTGGGTCGCTTTCTGGAGATCGTTATGAGCGCCGGTCGTGATATCCCCAAAAATGATCTCCTCGGCAACTCTCCCGCCCATCAGGACGGGGATCTCCGCCAAAAAGAAGGTCCGGCTGTGAAGTGTGCGATCTTCTTCCGGCAAACTCACCGTATACCCGCCAGCCATACCCCGCGGGATGATCGTCACTTTGTGGACGGGATCGGCCCCGGGCGTCAAAAGCGCCACAAGCGCGTGCCCGGATTCGTGATGCGCCACGATCTTTCTTTCCTTGTCCGAAACTTTCTTGCTCTTCCGTTGCGGCCCGGCCATGACCCGTTCGATGGATTCCTGAAGCTCGACCATGCCGACTGTTTGCTTATCAAGACGGGCCGCCAGAAGCGCCGCTTCGTTGACAAGATTGGCAAGATCCGCACCGGAAAAATAAGTGGTTTGCTTGGCGATCGTTTTAAAATCAACGGTGGGATCCAGCTTCACTTTGAGGGCATGAACTTTCAAGATCGCTTCACGACCGACAAGATCCGGAAGCGGCACGACCACTTGACGGTCAAAACGGCCCGGGCGGAGCAGGGCTGGATCCAATACATCAGGCCGGTTCGTGGAAGCGATCAAGATAACACCCGCATGCGTGTCAAATCCGTCCATTTCCACGAGAAGCGCGTTAAGCGTCTGTTCGCGCTCGTCATGTCCGCCTCCGATCCCGGCAAACCGTTGACGACCGACAGCGTCGATCTCGTCGATAAAAATGATCGCACCTTTGCCGCCCGCTTTCGCGGAGCGTTTGGCCTGTTCAAAAAGGTCCCGCACGCGGGCCGCGCCGACGCCCACGAACATTTCCACAAAATCCGATCCGCTGATGGAAAAAAAAGGAACATCGGCTTCGCCCGCCACCGCTTTCGCGAGAAGTGTTTTCCCCGTTCCCGGAGGGCCCATCAAAAGCACTCCCTTGGGGATACGTCCTCCCAATTTCGTGAATCGCAAAGGTTCCTTCAAGAACTCGATGATCTCCTGAAGTTCTTCCTTGGCTTCCTCAACGCCGGCCACATCCTTGAAGGTGATCTGGCTTTTTTCTTTGTCAGCAAGTTTGGCGCGGGATTTCCCAAAAGAAAAAACCTTGCCGCCTCCCTGTTGAACGCCGCGGTAAACGAAAAACCAGAAAAATCCTATCAAAAGAAGCGTTGGAAAGATCCCCGCGAAGAAGTTGCGCCAAAAGGTTTGCGGCGGAACGATGGAGAAATTGGCGACATTTCTTCGGATCAACGGAATGACTTCGGGATCGTTCAAGGGAATATGGACCTGAAAAAAAGAACCCGTAAGGGTCTTCCCCTGCACCACATTGTCCACCAGGTCGCAGGACAGGATCTCGCCGGTCTCGGGGTTGCGCGTCAGCATCCGGTAAAACTCGGAATAGCTGAGTTCCTTGAGATCAAAATTAGGGAATACGAAAACCTGCAGAATGAGGAAAATGGCGAGGGGAACAAGAAAAAGAGCGATCAGCCGCCTGCGATCCGGTTCTCCCGGCTTGGGCGGCAACTTGCGACCATTCTTGGGGCGCGGCAGGTTCTTTTTCATCTTATTATTTGCAGCACTCATCGCTTTTAAATCTCGCTTTTTTCGGGGAGAAGAGGCCGTAGTCTAGCATGGCGTTTTGAAGATATCAAATTGGATTATACAGAACTCTATTTCTTGTAAAGAGTTACCTTTTTAGAGGTTAGCGCAAGATCGATATCTCTTGGAAGCGAGCAGCAGAATCGAGTCCGGGCAAGCCCCCGCCGGAGCCGCTCCCAAGCCTCAAAAGAAAGCCCGCTTCGGGGATCCAGCCGTTTGAGGGCTTTTTCCACCATTCGGAATTGAAGCGCCGGAGGAAACTTCAGAAAAACAGAACGGTGAAATTCAACTCCAGCGGCGCAATGCCGTTTGAGAACCTTCTTCCAGGCTTTCGCTTCGAGCTCCGCGATAAGAGCACTCTCCCCGGTCACGATGGAAGGAATACGCGCCAGGGCTTCCATGACTCGCGGGTTAAAATCACGCTGTAGATTCGGGATGAGCTCCAAACGAATACGGTTCCTGATAAATTGCGTCGACTCGTTGGTTTTGTCCCTGCAAAACCGGTGCTTCCCTGTGCGAAGGAATTCTAAAAGTTCCTGTTTTGAAAAATGAAGCAGAGGCCGGACCAGCGCTGCCTTCCCGATTTTTACTTTTTCGCGGATCCCCTGCAGACCCCGGAGCCCCGTTCCCTGGATCACGCGCATAAGCACGGTCTCCGCCTGGTCGTCCTGGGTATGAGCCAAGGCGATCACCGGAAATTTTTCCTGTCGTACCATGCGGATAAAAAAATCATAGCGCATTTTTCTCGCGCATTCTTCGATAGAGGTTTGAGTCTTCCGCGCTTCGCGCTTCACACTCCCCGCCCCGGCATAAAAAGGCACGCAGAATTTTTCGGCTAAACGGCGTACGAAGTTCTCATCTTTTTTTGCCTCTCTCGGCCGGAGCTCGTGATTGAAGTGGATCAGAGCGATCTTCCATTTGCGCTGCGGAGCGAGGATCCGGAGAAGATGGAAAAGCGCGACAGAGTCGGGCCCTCCGGAACAGGCGATCAGAATCTTTCGGCAAGACGCAAAAAGCGGCCGCTCCCGGAGATGAGTTTCAAAACGCTGGAGGAGACCGCTGCAGTCTTTTTTCATGGAACTCCATGTGAAGGGTGCCGGGGGCCAGGATTGAACTGGCGACCTAGGGCTTATGAGTCCCTCGCTCTAGCCAACTGAGCTACCCCGGC
>CAZGCC010000033.1:4971-14938 GCA_964524195.1 uncultured bacterium
CTGAGCTACCCCGGCATATAAAAAGAGTGAAAGAAAACTCTCTAACAATTCATATTACAATCAACTGTCCGTCCTCGCTCCTGGCGAAGCGGAAGCCACAGCAGCGTCCAAAAGGAGGCGTATATTAGCATAGCTCTCAAGAAATGCACAAGACTGCTGGCGTTTCTCAAAATCTCAAAATCGACCTTTCCCAGGCCCCTCAAAAGTGCTAGACTGACCGCATGAAACGGAAAGTCCCTTCGAAAGTTTCGGTTCCACATCCCCCGGTCGAAAAAGTCCAGGCCGACGCCATTATTTTTGACATGGATAATGTCCTGGTGGACACCCGGCAATCGTATCTTGAAGCCATCCGAAATACCGTCGAGCTGTACCTGACCCATGGCGATGTCCCCTTTTTCAGCAAATCCACAGGTGGAAAGTTCCCGAGCCTGCTCACGCCCGGAGATGTGGATCAATTTAAACTGCTCGGCGGCTTCAATGATGACTGGGACTGTTGCTACGGATTGCTCGTTTACCTCCTTTCGCTTCCAGTCAAGAACCGGACCCTCGAAGCCCTCAAAAAATCGATCCATGTCGAAAAGTTCGCTAAAAGCATCAAACAAAGGCCGTTGAAAGTCGCCGGCATCACGGCGCTTTTTGGCCGGCCCACGACCGTCACCATCGAAAAAGTGGCGCGCATTTTCCAGGAGGTTTATCTCGGCAAGGATATTTTTCCGCGCGTCACGATGAACCGGATGCGTTACTGGAAAAAACGCGGGCTTATCCACCGGGAAAAACTGGTCTTCAAACGAGCAATCCTGGAAAAACTCAAACACCACGGTCTGAAGCTCGGCATCGCGACTGGCCGGCCGCTCTACGAGGCTTCTCACGCCCTCAAGCATTTCGGGATTGCCGATCTTTTTGATTCCATCACCACCATGGACGATGTCAAAAAAGAGGAACGGGAAAGGAAAGAATCCCTCCGAAAGCCGAATCCTTTCTCGATCCTCACAACCGCGCATGCTCTCGGAGCGAAAAAGAAATTCCTTTGTGTGGGCGATCTCCCGGATGATGTCCTTGCCGCCAACCGGGCGAAAGCCTCTCTTTCGATCCGCTCCGTCGCCTTCCCCATGCTTGCCGCCGATCCTTTCCAGGCCCGCAAGGAACTGGAAGCCTCGAAACCTGATTTTTTCATCAGAACCCCCGCGGATCTCTGTCATCTTCTGAAAATCTGATCTTTTTTGAGTCTTCGATTGCTTTTCGAAGATCGTGACGCTATCCTTGTCTTGAATTTTTTATTTAATGACGGCGAGGATTGCCCCAATTTCAACTCCGTTGAAATTGATAGGCATTGGGACTAAAATCCATCCGCTGACAAGCTCCTTTCGGTTTTAAAAATCTATAATGGGGAAATCCATGAAACCCTTTGCGATCGGATTCGTGCTCTTCGGGTTCTTCTCCCTGTCCCCTCTTTTCGCGCAAACCCCAAACACTCCGATGACCGCCGATGAGTTGAGCTGTCTCCAAAAAATGATCTTCTTTAATGAATGCTCCTCCCGCATCGAACGGATGACCGCCTGGAACGACGATGAGGATTTCCCCTCTTTCGGCATCGGCCATTTCATCTGGTATCCGGAAGGCAAACAGGGTCCCTATAAGGAACTTTTTCCGGAATTCCTCTCCTTCCTGGAGGCCCAACAAAAAGAGATCCCCGATTGGATCAAGGTTTTACCAACTCGCGGTGCCCCTTGGCAGACCCGGGAAGAATTCCTGAGCGATCTTGAAAGCGAACGCATGAAGGTCCTGAGGGATTTTTTGGATCAAACTCAAGGATTTCAGGCTCAGTTCATTATGCGGCGCGTGAAGGGAGTTCTTCCAAAAATGACGGCCATGGTCCCGGAAACGGAAAGGCCAGCGCTTGAACGCAAATTCAAAGAGATCGCGGATGCTCCCAATGGCATGTTCGCGTTGATCGATTACATCAACTTTAAAGGAGAAGGGATCCTTGAAACGGAACGCACGCAAGGTCAAGGCTGGGGTTTACTCCAAGCCCTTCAGGAAATGAAACTGCCGGAGGAAAAAGAGGACACCCTGAAAGAATTCGTGAACGCCGCAAAAAAAGTTCTGGAGAATCGGGTCCGCAACGCTCCGCCGGAAAAAGATTGCTCCAAACGGCTTCGCGGCTGGAAAGCCCGGGTCAAAAACTACCTCAAGATCCACTGCTGATAAAAGCAGCATGGAGAGAATGCTTTCTCCGGAAGAACGGCTCGCGGCAGGGATCTGATCAGGAGAGAATGGCTTTCCGAAGAAGGATCGTTCCTGCCCCGATCAGGATGATATTGGGAAGCCAAAGACTGAGGACCGGCGGCAGGCCGCCTCGCGAAGCGATCGTCTGCGCGATCGCGAAAAGAATATAGTAGAGCCCCATAGCTCCCATCGAAATCCCGAAACTGATCACCACTTCTCCCCGCTTGATGATCGTTGCGATCGGGATCCCGATGAACATGAAAACAAGCGATGCGAACGCGAAAGCGATCCTCTGATGAAAGGTGACCCATAGATTACGAAGCCCCTTCGCATCAAAATTCCCGGAAATTTTTTCCAGGATCGCCGTGATCTCCACGATCAGTTCCGCCAAGGACATATCCTTTGTCTTTTTGTTCATCTTCCGGATGTCGTCCTCATCCATCGTCGGAAATCTGTAGGCGTCGAACTGAACGGACTGGATCCCTTTATCCAGAGACTCTGAGACGCTCCCGTTAAAAAGATGCACCTCCAACTGTCCGGTGTTCGGAACCATCACGATCTTGCCGCTCTCGGCAACAATGGTCCTTACGGGATTTTCCGAATCCACGCCTTCATGGGCCACAATATCCTTCATTTCGCTGCCTTCGACCCGTTTCACAAGAAAAAGGATATTGTTGCTGATCTTCACGAACCGGCCCGGATCGATCAGCGCCATGGGATGCTTCATGATGATCTTTTTGGTGGCTTTCCGGAATTCAAAACGGGCCGCGGAACCGACCTGGTCATTAAAGACGAACATCACCATGCTAAGCGCAAGCCCCAAAAGAAGCGGCGGCATCATGAACCGGAGCGGATGCACCCCGGAAGCTTTCATGGCGCGGAATTCATTATGCTGGGAAAAACTTCCAAAGACGATCAAGACCCCTGTAAGAAGACTCATCGGTGCGGCCCAGCTAATAGCCGTGGGCAGGATCAGAATAAGAACATAAAGGGTCTGCATGAACGGCACTCCACGGCCAATGATCATGTCAGCCATCTTGACTAAATTTGCCGCCATAAAAATAAAACACAGGACCGTGAAACAAAGGAGACACGGCAACAGCAATTCTTTGAGAACATACCGTTGGATAATTTTCATTTTAAATGATTTCTTTTGGAATTTAGCTTCATGATTTGTGTATCCTAGCCCTAATTCTGGGCGATTTCAATAAAGTTGAAATCTGGACATTCCTTGCTAACTTCTTAAGGATAAAAGAATGGTGAAGGATAGAAGCCATCACCCCCTTTGTCAAGCTGCGGAGTGACAAGGTGTAATCTTTACCCTTCATCAGGCTGTCCTACCCCCGATGCGCGAACAAACTCGATGAATTCTTCGGGCGGCACATACCCATTCATACGAAGTCCCCGGACCTCACGGCCTTTTTCATCCAGAAAAACGATCGTCGGAACTCCAAAAACATCGAACCGGCTTATGATCTTTCGAACCTCATCCGTATCGATGGAAGTAGCATCGACCTTGATCTTGCGGAAATTCTGAAGGGCTGTAATGACGCCCGGCGAGGAATAGGTGAACTGATCCAGCTCGTGACACGGAATGCACCAATCCGCATAAAAATCGAGGATCGCAGGTTGCCCGGCCGCTTGAGCCTCCTCAAGGATCCCGGCACGATAAGACTCCCATGCAACCTGGGTGCGGGGTGCTAAAAAAAAGAAAAGTCCAAACGCCACCGCAAGAGTTCCAAGGATCTTCTGAGCAGCAAAAAAACCTTTGGCTTTCTTGGCAGAACCCTCGATCCACCCGAGAAAAAGGCCGCCTGTCACCAAGGCCGCTGGCACGATCCATTTCAGGAACGGCCATTTGAAAGCGATCGCGATATAAAAGATCCCGAAGGTGAGAAGCACTGTCCCCATCAGCCGTTCGAACCAGACAAGCCACGGCCCGGCCTTCGGCAGTTTCGCGAGAAGTCCGGAATAGGTCCCAAGCACCAGGTACGGCAGCCCGAGTCCGAGCGCCATCACAAAAAAAAGCGAAAATCCGAAGACCATATTTTGTTGTGCGCTCACAAAGGTCAAAAGCGTCAGCACTGCAGGCCCCATACACGGCGCCGCAATGATCCCCACAAGAAGCCCGGAAATATAGAAACCCACATAAGACCTTTTAGCCCCGGACCGTTGGGACGGCATAAGCCATGAGGGCAAACGGAATTGATAAAGCCCGAGCATACTTAAAGCAAGCCCGATCACGAGCACCCCCGCTGCGAGCTGGACCCAGAAATTCTGAAGCCATTCTCCAAAAAAACTTCCCGTCGTTGCCGCCACAAGCCCGATCACGCTGTACATGGTCACGATGCCAAGGACATAAGAGAGAGCCTTCAAAAAAGCGTGGCGGCGGGTCTCATGCCCTGCGCTTCTGAAAAGCGAGATCGTGATAGAGAGCATGGGATAAACGCACGGCGTAAGGTTCAGTCCCAACCCCAGAAAAAATACGCTGATAAAAATAAACGGTGAATCGCTGAATCCGCTCATGTTTCCCTTTTTGGCGAGATCTGTTTTAAATGTTTTTTAGAATAAGCTCGTCGGAAAATCGGTTTTGGGTGATTTTTTCCGCGACAAAAATTCCTCGGTCGCCCGCTTCCAGTTTACCGGGATCTCGTAAGTTTTGAAATCCCATGTCGATGTAAAGTAGATCTTTCCCTCGCGACAGCCGTATTCATAGACATTTTTTGTAAGACGCACATCATCCAGGCAATATTTCTTGAGTTCTTCCATGCGTCCCTCCCTGAAAAGAACGAGCGCCTCAGCGCCATCACCGGATTTACCTTCTTTGACCGTTGCGCGCGCCACACTGTCGAGACTTGCCCGGTGCCCTCGCGCGATTTCAATCGCATCGAGAAGATCCAGCACCGGAAACTGATCCACGGGCTTGAAAAGATAGGGCTGAAGTACCTGCATATCAAACCGCCGGATATTAAATCCGATGAGAAGATCCGCGGTTTGGAGCCGTTGGTCAAACTTCATCATGTCCTTTTCCTCATAGGACGAATACTCGCCCGTCAGATAATCGTACACGCAAGCCACAGACACCTTGAGCTTCGAAAGACTCATCGCCTTCGATTTCCCGATCTCCTTGAACGATTTCTGCGTCTCAACATCCAGAACAAGAATGTTCTTTTTTTCCGTCATCATCACTCCCTGATAAGTTCCCGAAGGTCTTTTACCATGGTTACAAAATCCTGGTGATCTTTAGCTAAAGTCCCATGCCGGCCCGAACGGTCAAGCCATATCGACTTGATGCCTGCCAGATGCGCGCCGCGGATATCGTCTTCGAGGCTATCTCCTATGTGCACGGCTTCGTCCGCGCGGACATTCGCCTGTCTCAAGGCTTCTTTGAAGATTTTGGGATCGGGCTTGGCCGCGCCGAAGACCGCGGAGATGACCTTAAAATCAAAATAATCGTCGATCTCAAGCCCTTTGCATAATTTCAGAAGACGGCTGTCCCAATTCGAAACCATCCCGATAATGAATTTTTTTTCTTTGAACGACCGGAGCACCTCCATAACTTCAGGATACAACCTCCAGACACCGGGTTCTGCAAAAAGAGTATGAAGCTCATCAAAAAAGGGGTCAAACACCTTGAGGCCCTTGAAATCCTTGAAAACCGCGGTCACGATCTTTCGCCAGAATTCTTTTTCGATCTTTTCATCCGAATGGCTCCTGAGGTCCCCGATCCGGTCATGCTCGCTCCACACGCGGCGGAATGCGGCCTCGACTTCTCCGGCGCTCACTTGGCAGCCGTGTTTCGCGGCCACTGCGCTGTAATAATATCCCACGGAGGGGTAGGGATGGAAAAGCGTTCCACCGGCATCGAGCAGGATCGCCCTAGTGCCCTCAGGGATCTTATTCATTCCGGCCACTGGAGTCCTCTCCGCCGCCGCTGAATTTTTGCGCGAACATTTGGCCGAGGGCGGGAAGCGCCTGCGCCAGACCTCCCTGATTTTGAGCCATGGGATCCTGGCCCATCGCCGCGGCGGTCTGAGGATCCGTAAAGGCGCCGCTTCCCATTGAGGACATGCCCATGGGAGAAAAGCTGCTTCCGCTTTCCGGAGTTTTCCGTTTCACATTAACGCTCCGGATCGCTTCCTGGATATCCGGATTCCCGTAATCGAACTCGCGAGCCTTCAAGTAGGCCTCTTTGGCATCGTCAAAAAATCCCTGCTCCTCATAAACAGATCCTATTTGAAGCCAGGAAGTGCAGATCAGATAAGCATCCTCTTCAGGGTCACAAAGACTGATCGTCTTGCGAAGCTCTTCGCGCGCGAGCTCCATCTTCCCCTGCCTTTTATACACCACCCCGAGATTGTAGTGAGCAACCTTGTCCTGAGGCCGGATCATCAGCGTTTTTTCAAGCGCGTCACGGCTTTTCATAAGCCATTCCTGATACTGGCCGCCCTTCTTCGTACGGGTCCTGTCAAAAAGCGCCGCGTAGATATTTGAGATCCGGTAGTAAAGATCCGCGTTCCCGGGATCCTTGCTGAGTTCCCGGTGGAGCTCCCGTTCCATTTTCAAAAGTTCTCCATCCGTTTTTTCAGAGAGATCTTCGCCAAACGCATTTCTCACATCCATCGGATCTTCGGGTTCGCTGTTTTCATAAGCGTGACCCGGAGACACGGCCAGGATCATCGCCAGAAGGAGCAAACAGGATAGCGAAACGGATCTAGAGGCCACGGAATTTCTCAAGACCTGCAGGAGGCCCGGAAAGCTTAACACGGGCGATACGGCGGATCAGAAGACGCCCTTTGTCGCCTTCCACATAATCTATGCTGACGACCTGCCCCGCGCGGAGATCCTGGAGTTTTTCGATCTTGCTAAGACCCGTCTGACCGTCGACAAAAAAAGTCAGCTGCCGGATCTCTTCTGTGGCGGGATGCCTGAAATCCACTTCAAGGCTCGATCCGTCTTCGGCAACTTTGACGACATGAGCGCTCAGTGTTTTCATCACAGGCTCTGCGGCATAAAGACAGAGAGGCAGGATCAGAAATATGACGAGGGAAAAGGAGAAGCGCTTAGACACGGGCCTTGAGAAACCCCAGAGCTTTTTCGTAATCCGGATGCTGGGTGATCTCCTTAACATATTCCACATACTGGATCTTGTCATCCGGACCCACCACAAAGACCGCGCGGGAGAGGAGCCGCAATTCCTTGATAAGAACGCCATAAGCCTGCCCGAAGGCATGCTCCTGATAATCGGAAAGCATCTGGATCTTGTCGGCACCCGCGAGGCCACACCACCGTCCCTGCGCGAACGGAAGGTCCATGCTAACAGTTAGCACCACAACTCCCGCCGGAAACTTGGATGCTTCCTGGTTAAAACGCTTGGTTTGAAGATCGCAAACACCCGTATCGATCGAGGGTACCACACTGATAAACCGCGTCTTCCCCTTGGAATCACCTAGGGTCACAGGTTTCAGGCCCGTATCGATCAGTTTAAAATCGGGGGCTTTGTCCCCTATCTTTAGCTCCGGACCAACAAGCGTTAACGGATTACCTTGAAATGTTGCCGCGTTTTTTCTTTCCTGCGTCATGGGATCTCCTTGAACAACTTTAGGCGTTCTATTTGCGGGATTTGGAATAATTGGCAGAGATAACTGTGTGAATGCCACCACGCACGAAAAAATCCGCTTCGATGGACATGTGGCGGGGTTTGGTCGCCCTGACCAGGTCATCCAGGATCTTGTTCGTGACAGCCTCGTGAAAAGCGCCTTCGTTCCGGTAGCTCCAGAGATAAAGCTTCAAGCTCTTGAGCTCGACGCAAAATTCATCCGGCACATAGCTGATACGGATCGTCGCAAAATCCGGTTGGCCGGTCTTGGGACAAAGGCAAGTGAACTCCGGACATTCCAATTCAATATCATAGTCCCGCCGGGGATTTGGATTTTTAAATATCTCGAGTTTCTTGGATGGCTGTGTGCCCATAAGTTTCAACGCCTATTGATTTTAAAAATGCAAGGTTGGAACAGGCGGGAATTATACCATCCCTGCCTGAAATTTTGTTCTAAAAATGGCGCCTGGTTCAACTGCGCTTCGAGGGATCGACATGGGAGCCCGAAAAAAGTCTACTTCGCGATAACAAAAATAGCGTTCTGGGCGAAAAGATTAGGAAGAACGCAAACCGGCCCCTGGGAATCCAGAAAATTCGCACTGAGGATCTTGTAGCCCTTCAGCCGGCAAAAGGAACGGAAATCCTTGATAGAAAGAAAGCGCAGGTTGGGCGTGCTGTACCATTCGTAAGGAAGCGAAGAAACGATCGGAGCCCGGCCTCCAAAGAACATCAGGATACGAGCTTCAAGATGCGCAAAATTGGGAAATCCGATAATGACCTTCTTCCCCACCCGGAGAGCTTCCGAGATCACGGTCTCAACGCGTTTGGCTTCCTGCAAGCTCTGGTTGAGGATCACATAATCAAAGGATTGGTCGGGATAGTACGGAAGACCGCTATCGATATCACTATGGAAAACGCTTAGCCCTTTTTCCACGCAAGCATGGATGGCCTCATCGTTGAGTTCCACGCCTTGCGCCTTCGCGTTTCTTCGCTCCACAAGCAGATGAAGCAGATCCCCGTTCCCGCAACCCAGGTCCAGCACCTTAGAACCCGGCTCTACGATCCCGCATATCACTTGATGGTCCGGCCGCTTGATAATGGACTTCATAGGCTGAAGATAGTATTCCCCTGACATGATTTTTTCAAGGAAAAGAACCTTCCGGAAAAAAGCCTTATTTCCTTTTGGCGAGAAAATGCCGGATCAAATGCGACTGTTTTTCGGCTTCACTTTCGACCAGGAAGGAATCGTGACCATATCCGGCGTCCACCTCACAGTAAGTCGCATCGATCTGCCGCATCTGCAGCTGACGAACCATATCCTGCGACTGGGCAGAAGGATAAAGCCAGTCGGATTTGAAAGCGATCACGAGGAAACGCACTCCGGGGAGCCCTTTTTCGGGGATCCATTTCGCGTCCGAAAGATCGAAATAGTCCATGGCTTTAGTGATGTAGAGGTAGGTGTTCGCGTCAAACCTCTTCACAAAAGCCTGGCCGCGATACTGAAGATAGCCCTCCACCTCAAAATCCGCGGAAAACTTGAATCCCGCGTTGTCATCCCTCAGCCGGCGGGAAAACTTTTTCTCCATGGATTCGTTGCTCATATAGGTAATGTGGCCCACCATGCGCGCCACAGCCAATCCTTTTTCCGGCAACGCTCCGCCGTAGTAATTTCCGTCATTCCACGCGGGGTCGGCCATGATGGCCTGCCGGCCGACCTCGTTAAAGGCGATCTGCTGAGGCGAATGCTTGAGTGTCGCGGCGATCGGGATCACGCATTCCACGGCATCCGGATAGGACGCGACCCACTGAAGCGCAAGCATGCCGCCCATGGAACCACCGATCACTCCGTGAAGTTTTTTGATGCCCAGATGATCGATCAACACTTTTTGCGTATGCACCATATCCCCGATCGTCACCAAGGGAAAATCCAACGCATAGGGCTTGCCCGTTTTGGGATCCGTCGAAGAAGGGCCCGTGCTGCCCTTACAACCGCCGATCACATTAATGCAGAGGACAAAATATTTTTCCGTATCAAGCGCTTTCCCCGGCCCGACCATAAAATCCCACCATGCCGGATCCTGATCCCCTTGCGGAGTCCCCGCGACATGCGCGTTCCCGGAAAAGGCTTGCATGACGAGAATG
>CAZGCC010000034.1:0-13138 GCA_964524195.1 uncultured bacterium
TGGGGCCCGCCCAAAACACCTATGTCTACAACCCGGGTAATGGATCTTTTTTGATGCTTATAACGCCACTGGGGTCGACTTTTCCGGAAATAACTGGAAACATGATAGCCCTTATACAAAATTTTTATAATTCCCAAGGGAAATGGCCCAGAAGCTTTGGCGATTACCGGTATACGGACATGGGGCTTGATCCTGCGGATTGGAACGGCATAGGTTATGACGGTTTGATCTACGGGGCCGGCGGCAATCGCATTTCGATCACCCCTGCAACAGGCACTCAGCTTACGGTGATGGGAATTGACGGCGTAGTCAGGGTTTTAAAACCGAGTTATCTTTGGAATCTCTGGTATGACATGGCTACAGCTCAGTGGTATTATCACAACATAACCCCTTCCGAAAAAATTGACATCACCACTCTTCAAAAACAGACTTTGTAGAAGTTGAAACTTTAAACTTTCTGTCGTCTGTCGCTTGGCCTGCTCTCATCCCCCGCCACAGAAATAGGGGTTCCCTAAGAACATCCCATGCTGTTGCCGCAATTGAGACACTTGTAACAGGAGCCGCTTCGAACGGTCACATGGCCGCAATTCGTGCAGAAAGGAGCGTCCCCCATCATGTTGGAAAGATGCTCGTTCGCGCCAGCCGCGGCAAGCGAAGTGTTCTTTTTAACAATGCTCACGGCCGGAGGCGCGTCGTTGGCGGGAGCCAGCGCTTCGATCATCGGCGCCACCGCGGCATTGGGAACGGCTCTCTTGTGGATCTGGAGATTTTCCGGCGCGGGCGGGATCTGGACGAATTCTGTCAATCCCAGATATTCCATGCCGAGCACGCGGAAAATATAGTCGACGATCGAAGTGGAAAGCTTGATATTCGGATGGTCAACCATCCCCTGCGGTTCAAAGCGGGTGAAAGTGAAAACATTCACGAATTCATCGAGCGGCACACCGTACTGAAGCCCGAGCGAAACCGCGATCGCGAAACAGTTCATCATCGAACGGAACGCCGCGCCTTCCTTGTGCATATCGACAAAGATCTCGCCGAGGGAACCATCGGGATATTCTCCGGTGCGCAAATAGATCTTCTGTCCGCCGACGCGGGATTCCACCGTGATCCCCTCGCGTTTTTTAGGCAAGCGCTTCCGCTGAAGCACGGGAGGATGCGCGGCTTGAAGCTCAGTCTTTTTTTCGGATTTCTTATCGGACGATGAATCTCCGGACTTGGTGTTCAAAGGTTGGGAAAGTTTGGAACCATCCCGGTAAAGCGCGACGGCTTTGAGCCCCATTTTCCAGGATTCGACATAGATCTTTTCGATCTCTTCGACCGTACTTTCATGCGGAAGATTCACGGTCTTGGAAATAGCCCCGGAAATGAACGGCTGTGCCGCAGCCATCATCCGGACATGCGTCATGGGCTCGATGAACCGTTTGCCGGACTTTCCGCAGCGATTCGCGCAATCAAACACGGGTAAATGCTCCTCCTTAAGGAGAGGCGCGCCTTCGATGGTCATCCTTCCGCAGATCACGCTGTTGGCTTCCTCGATCTCAGCTTTCGAAAAACCGAGCGCCTCGAGCACATTGAACCGGAGATGTCCGTAATCTTCCGGCTTGAATCCGAGCCGCTTCAGCGTATCCTCTCCGAGAGTCCACTTCGTAAAGGCGAAGTTGAGATCGAAAACTGAAGGGAGCATGGACTCGATCTTATCCAGCTCAGGACTCGTGAAACCCTTGGCCGCCAAAGTTTTACGGTTGATTCCCGGCGTTCCTTCCAGACGCGAAGTCCCCTGGATGTATTCGATGATATTCTGGATCTCGGCTTCGGAGTAGCCGAGCTTTTGAAGCGCCGCGGGAACGCATTGATTGATGATCTTGAAATAACCGCCGCCAGCGAGTTTCTTGAACTTCACGAGCGCGAAATCGGGCTCGATCCCCGTCGTGTCGCAATCCATCAAAAGACCGATCGTACCGGTGGGGGCGATCACGGAGACTTGCGCGTTGCGATAGCCGTATAATTTTCCGATCTCTAAAGCATCTTCCCAATCCTCATGCGCCGCGACCAGAATATCCTGCCAGCAATGTTCGGTCGAGATCTTGTGGGCTGCGGCACGGTGCTTTTCAATCACGCGCAACATGGAACTTTCATTTTTTTTATAATCCGGAAAAGCATCCTTGGTGGCGGCGATCTCGGCAGAAGTCCGGTACGCATGTCCCGTTAAAATAGCGGTCAGCGCGCTGCAAATCGCGGACGCCTGCGGACTGTCGTAAGGAATGCCGCTGACCATAAGCAGGCTTCCGAGGTTGGCATAACCGAGGCCCAGCGGCCGGTAAACATGACTGTTCCGCGCGATCTCTTCGGTCGGGTACGACGCGTAATCCACGAGAATATCCATGGCCGTAATGAAAACGCGGGTCGTGTGGCGGAAGCCTTCGACATCAAAGGTCCCGTCCGGCCGCAAATACCGCATCACATTGATAGAAGCCAGGTTACATGCTGAGTTATCCAGGAACATATATTCGGAGCAGGGATTGGACGCATGGATACGGTCCGTGTTGGCGCAGGTGTGCCAATCGTTGATCGTGGTATCGAACTGAACGCCCGGGTCCGCGCAAGCCCACGCCGCGAACGCGATCTGGTCCATCATGTCCTTGGCCTGGAAAGTCTCGTAAACATCCCCGGTCGTGCGGAAACGGGTCTGCCATTTCCCGTCATTTAAATAGGCATGCATGAATTCATCGGAGATCCGGACCGAATTGTTGGAATTCTGACCGGCCACCGTCTTGTAGGCTTCACCGTTGAAATCGGAGGGATACCCCGCCGCGATCAGCGCCGCGACTTTCTTTTCTTCGCGGACCTTCCAATTGATGAAGTCCATAATCTCGGGATGGTCGAGATCCAGGCAGCACATCTTGGCCGCGCGACGCGTGGTCCCTCCAGATTTTGTCGCGCCCGCTCCGCGATCAAGCACCTCCAAAAAGGACATGAGACCCGACGAAGTCCCGCCGCTTGAGAGTTTTTCCTGTCGGCCGCGAAGCTTTGAAAAATTCGTTCCGGTTCCCGAGCCGAACTTGAAAAGACGAGCCTCATTTTTGAGGAGATCAAAAATAGACATCAGGTTATCATCGACGGACTGGATAAAACAGGCGGAGCATTGAGGGCTTGAGTAGGAATCGGTGGCCTGGCGGACCGTGTCCGTAGCCGGATCCCAATAAAAATTGCCTCCTCCTCCTTGGATCCCGTAAAGATCCAGGCCGCAATTGAACCAAACCGGAGAATTGAAGGCGCATTTTTGATTGATGAGGAGATGAAGCATTTCTTCTTCGAAAACCTGCGCATCCGCGGGAGTCTTGAAATAGCCGCCGAATTTTTCGCCGGCCACGCGGATCGAATGGGCGATCCTCTGGACGACCTGGCGCGCGCTCACTTCCGATCCCGTTCCGGGAACCCCGGCCTTGCGGAAATATTTGGAGACAATAATGTCGGTCGCAAGCTGGCTCCAGCTTTCCGGCACTTCGACATTTTCCATTTTGAAGACCACGGAGCCGTCGGGGTTGGTGATCACCGAACTGCGCTTGACATATTGGACCTCATCAAGCGGATGGACTCCGGGCTTTGTAAAAAACCTTCCGAAAGCGAGTCCTTTCCCGGATTTGACCGCCCCTTGTGGCAATACCGTGCTCTCTGTCTTCATAAGACCTTTTCTCCTATCAAGCTTTTTAAAAGCTTATTAAAGATTACTATATGTTGATGTTTGTCTAAATGCTACACACTACATATAGTATCGATTTCCAAATTTTTGAAGCGGACTTGTTTTGTGTGATTATTTGTTACGGATATTAGGGCTTACGATTCCTGCATTGCAAATCTTGAAAAACATGCTTGTCATGATTTTCCGATTTTTTTTATTTCGAAAATCTCAAAACTCACGCTAAGAAAAACTTTTTCTTCTCTTGTTCGTTCAGCGAGTGGAATTGTAACAAAGAAATTCTTGATGTCAAACCTAAATAAAAAATTATTTCGGAAATAATTTTATTTTATTTGCCGATGCAAAATTCCGAGAAGATCACATCGAGAAGTTCGTCGGAATAAACCTCGCCGGTCAGCTCTTTTATGGATTCCAGAGCTTCATGAAGGTCCGGGGTCACGAATTCGAGCGACATTTTCTCCTGAAAGGACTTTTCCGCGCGGTGAAGGGCTTCGTTCGCTTTCTCCAAAGCTTTTTTGTGGCGCAATTTCGTGATCTGCTCCCCCGTTTCGACCGTTTCAGTCTCAAGAAACCCGGAGATCTTATTTTCAAGCTCCCCGAACCCCTCGCGGGTCTTTGCGGAAAGCTGGATCCTGGGAACATCTTCCGAAAGAGCCTTAAGGTCTTTTATTTTAAACTTCGCGAGAAGATCCGACTTGTTGATCAGCGCGAGCACTTTCTTGTTTGGGGGAATATGGCTGAAAACATGGCGGTCTGCTTCCTCGAACGGCGTCGATCCGTCCATCACGAAAAGCACGACATGGCTTTCCCGGAGAGTTTCAAGCGTCCGCTCCATTCCCATTTTATCCAACGGATGCTCCGGAGTGGAAATGAGTCCCGCGGTGTCGCGAAGGCGGACATAAAACCCGCGGATCTCAAGCGCTTCTTCCAAAGGATCCCTCGTAGTATGCGGCAGATCGGAAACCAGCGCGCGATCCCGTTCAAGGAGCGCGTTAAAAAGCGAGGACTTCCCGACATTAGGTTTTCCAACGAGGGCGACGAGCACGCCCTCGCGGACCAGCTGGTTGCGATCAAATCCGGAAAGAAGGCCGCGGATCCGGGATCGCACGCTATCAAATTGTTTTTGCATGCCTGTTTTTACATCCACCTCGAGATCCTCTTCCGGAAAATCGAGGTAGGCCTCCATATGCGCCAAAAGACGGAGAAGTTCGTCCTTCATTTCTTTGAACTCCCTTGCCAGAGAACCCGAGAGCTGGCGGACGGCGGTCTCAAGCGACCGGCTGCTTTTGGCGCGGATCAGATCCAGCACGGCCTCGGCCTGCGTCAGATCCAGCTTTCCGGCAAGAAAGGCGCGGCGCGTAAATTCACCCGGTTCGGCGTGACGGACCCCGTTTCCCAACAAAAGTCCCAGGATCTTTTTGGTAACAGCAAGCCCCCCATGGCAGCTGATCTCAACCACATCTTGTCCGGTATAAGAACGGGGCGCCCGGAAAATGCTGACAATCACCTGATCCACAGGAAGTCCTGCGCCATCCATGAATTTCCCCCAATGGATCGTGTTGGCGGCTCCCTCGCTTAGAGGGGTCTTTTCATGAGAGGAAAAAAAAGATTCGACTGCCCTCAGAGCGCCGGGCCCGCTTACGCGGATCACGGCAATACCGCCTTCTCCGGCAGGCGTTGCGATCGCTGCGATCGTGTCATCGAAATCAATTTTAGTCATTCGTTAAGATCCTTCTCGCTTCCCCGACTAAATAAAAAGAGCCCGTCACAACGATCGCGTCCCCGGGATCTGCGACTTTGCCTGCCAGCTCCATGGCTTCTCCGGTATTTTGAGCCGTAAGAACCAGATTGAAAAGGCCCTTCGCCTCCTCCAAAAGCATGCCCGGAGTTTTTGCCCGGTTGCCGGCAATACCGGCCAAGATCGCTTTTGAAAAAAATCCGCTGAGGAGCCTGAGCATCTGACGGCTATTTTTATCGTTCATCGCGCCAAAGACAAGCCAGGAGTTCCGCGCCTTCTGCCGCTTTAGCGAGAGAACCAATTCTTTGATAGAGATCGGGTTGTGAGCGCCATCCAGAATGAATCGTCGGCCCGCTCGATGAAAAACTTCCATCCGCCCTTTCCATCCTCGCGATCGCAGGCCCTTCCGGGAACGCTCTGGGATGATCTTGAAATGGAATTTTTGGGCTAGCACCTCGGCCGCCTTTAAAGCCGTTCCGGCGTTCTTTTTTTGAAAATCGCCGTCAAGACCGAGGGGAATACCGGAAACCGGTTTCGCCGTCCATAAGGTTCCCTGATTTTTTTTTACAGCACAGCGGATCACGCGCAAGGCTTCCGGAAATTGAGCACCGGTCACGCTATGCCCATGGGATTTTATGATCGCCGCCTTCTCAAAAGCTATTTTGGATATCGTTTTCCCGAGAAACGCTTCATGGTCCAGATGAATGGGCGTCAGGATCACAAGCGGCGCCTTCAAGATATTGGTCGCATCAAGCCGTCCGCCAAGCCCGATCTCAAAGATCCCGATCTGGACGCCTTCCCCGGTAAAGATCTCTATGGCAAGAAAAGTTAGAATCTCGAAATAGGTCAACACGCCGAGACCTTGAGGCAGCGGCTTGGTCTTGAGAAGTTTCCGGATCTTTGACAGTCCTTCGCTCCAAAGCCTTTGGGAGGCCATCTCCCCCCGGAGACGGATCCTCTCACGAGGGTCTTCAATGTGCGGCGAATGATAGTAACCTGCGCGGATCCCGTTAGCGGCCAGGATAGACTCAAGAAAAAAACCGGTCGATCCCTTCCCGGTGGTGCCCGCGATCAGGACCGGGAAAAAATTCTTCTCGGGATGATCTGCAGCTTCAAGAAGATGCGCCATCCGCTTGAGATTGAAAAAGGAGTTCTGGGGGAATTGGCTCAGCTTTTCGAGATCGGTGAAAGAATTCAGATAACGAAGGGCTTGGGAGTAGTTCATAAGATCGGAGAAATGGATAACAGCAAACGAAGAACGATTCGTCGGCCGTTCAGCATTCCTCGTTCCGCGCCTTTTAATGTTTAAAGTGCCGCTCGCCGGTAAAGGCCATGGCAATGCCGGCCTGGTCGCAGGCGGCGATCACATCGGCATCGCGGATCGAACCGCCGGGCTGAATGATGGCCTTGATCTTGCGCTTCGCCGCAGCCTCGATCGAATCCGGCATGGGGAAAAAAGCATCGCTCCCGAGCATGGCGCCTTCGGTCAAGTACCCCGCTTTTTGCATGGCGATCTGGACAGAATCCACGCGCGACATCTGCCCCGCGCCGATCCCGACGGTGCGCTTTCCCTGCGTCAGCACGATCGCATTGGATTTGACGACTTTGGAGCACTGAAAAGCGAAGATCAGGTCCTCGGTCTCCGTTTCGGAAAGCTTGGCCTTCGTGACGAATTTAAGATTCTTTTTCAGCGCGGCCAAATGGTCCTTGATAGGCCGATTCTTTTCCTGGACCAGGATCCCGGTGCGCAGGAATTTGACATCATAAAGATTTTCATCGCGGAATTGATGGACCTCGATCAGCCGGAGGTTCTTCCGAGCCTTGAGAAGTTTCAAAGCTCCCGGTTTAAACGACGGAGCGACCAGCACCTCAAAAAAAGCGAGTTTCTCGAGGACTTTTTCCGCGATTTTGAGGTCACAACACCGGTTCACTCCGACGATCCCGCCGAAAGCCGAAAGAATATCCCCTTCGATCGCCTTTTCAACCGCCACCAGGGCCTGCGTGTCCTGAGCGATGCCGCAGGGATTATTGTGTTTGATCACGCACGCGGCCGGCGCGTTGAATTCGGCCAGCACATCCAGCGTCGCATCAACATCCATGAGGTTATTAAAGGAAAGCTCTTTGCCGTGGAGCTGCGTCCAGCTGGCTCCCGCTTTATGCGTGGTCGGAATATAGTAAGCTGCTTTCTGGTGAGGGTTCTCCCCGTACCGGAGATCCTGCGCCTTTTTGAAATGGAAAACGAATTGCGGGGGAAGCGCGGGCTCTTCGCCCGTTTTCTTTTTATGCCGGGCCATATATTGGCTGATCACAGCATCATAGGCCGAAGTTTTTTCAAAAACTTTCTGGGAAAGCGCGAAGCGCGTTTCGTCCGTCACGCTTCCCTTGTGCGCGTCAAGCTCCAGGGTCACGCGCTCGTAATCGGCGACATCCGTGATCACGGTCACAGCCTGGTAGTTCTTCGCCGCGGAACGAAGCATGGAAGGCCCTCCGATATCGATGAACTCCTTGGCTTCATCCATGCTCAAATTCCCTTTGCTTGTGGCTTCTTCAAAGGGGTAGAGGTTCACAACGACCAGGTCGATAGGCTTGATGCCGTGAGCTTTGGCCTGTTTTTGATGGCTTTTCTTATGACGGAGGAAGAGGAGGCCGCCGTGGATCTTTGGATGAAGGGTTTTGACGCGGCCATCGAGCATTTCGGGAAAACCCGTGTAATCCTCCACAGCCATCGCGGGGATATGGGCCTCTTTGAGAGCTTTCAGCGTCCCGCCGGTAGAAAGGATCTCGATGCGATGTTTGTGAAGAGTCTTGGCAAAAGGAATAAGGCCTGTTTTATCAGAGACGCTCAGGAGCGCCCGGCGAACGGTATGACGCGACATCGTGGTGGATCCTCCTCTTTAGAAATTGGTGCAGTTCACAAGTGACGGGGCCCGGTTTTCCGGAGCCGATATTTCGGCCATCCAGTTCGCGGACCGGCAGGATCTCCCAGGAAGTGTTCGAAAGAAAAGCTTCGTCCGCGTTGAAAAAATCATGCCGTGTCAGCGGCGTCTCTTGAACTCTGAATCCGCTTTCGAGGGCGCATTTTATCACAAAGCGACGGGTCACTCCATTCAAGATTAGATGCTCGGGCGGCGTGAAGAGCGTCGCTTTGCCGCTCTTGGCGGAGCGAAGCTTAAAAGAGTTTTTGATGATGAAAAAATTTCCAACGCGGGTCTCGGCAAGAAGACCCTCCTGATCCAGGAATAGCCAATCAAACGCTTTGCCGGGATTCGGCTCCGTGCTGGCCAGGATCGCCTGCTGATAAGCCGAGGCCTTCGCTTGATACGGAAAGGCTTTTCCATTCCCCCTCGAAAAAGAAGCCGTCTTAAGTACTACTCCATTCCGGTAAAGCTCCGGGGAGATCTCGCGCGACCCCAAAATGACAAATATTTTTCCTTCAAGGAGCGTCAACCGGACCGAAGTGTTTTTTTCGTTAGAAGCCTTGAGCACCTGATGGAGCTCTTTACGGAGATTGTCCGAAGCGGGAATGGGCCGGTATCCGACGGTTTTTGCCGATTCCCGGAGCCGCTTGAGATGCTCTTCCTCATGAAGGATCTTCCCATTGTAAGCACGCATGCTTTCAAAAACACCGGCCGCCTCCTCTTGGAGAAGAAATATTCCTTGCCGGTCCGCGACCGCCTTTCCGCCTGCATAGATCTTATAAGCCACGATCCCCTCCGGCGCTTGCGGAAACCAAAGCCTGGATAAGCGCTTGGGCCTTGTGAAGCGTTTCTTCATATTCTTTTTCAGGATCCGAATCGTGCACGATCCCGGCGCCCACCTGAAGATGGCCTTTTCCTTTTTGAAGAAGGATCGTCCGGATCACGATATTCAAGTCCATGTTGCCTTGAAGGTCAATATAACCGAGCGATCCTGTGTAGATCCCGCGGCGCACCGGCTCCAGCTCATCGATGATCTCCATGCAACGGATCTTGGGGCAACCCGTGATCGTTCCGCCCGGAAAAAGAGCCTTCACTACGGCGAGCGCTTCTTTGCCTTTTTTGAGCCGCCCGGTGATCTTGGAGACGATATGGACCACATGAGAATATTTTTCAAGCTTCATGAATTCTTCGACTTTCACAGAACGATAATCGCAAACGCGGCCAAGATCGTTGCGCTCAAGGTCCACCAGCATCAGGTGCTCCGCTTTTTCTTTCTCGTTTTGAAGGAGTTTTTTCCGCCACTGCGCAAGTTGCGGGGCGCTCCCCCGCGCTGGACATGTCCCTGCGATCGGCCGCGTTTCACAATCGCGCCCCTTTTTCCGGATAAGCCTCTCCGGCGATGAGCTGACGATCTCAAGATCTCCGGCCTTCAAAAAACCGGAGAACGGGGAAGGATTGATCGCGCGAAGCCTTCCGTAAAGCTCAAGCGCGGATCCGCGATAGTTAAAGGAAAACCGTTGGGAAAGATTTGCCTGATAAATATCCCCCGCGGCAATATACTCCTTAGCCTTTTGAACCATCGTTTTAAATTCTTTTTTCGTCATCTCGGACGCAATTTCATGAAACTTGAATGCGCGCGCCGGAGAAACGGGTTTTTCGAAGTAAGCTTTGAGTTGCCGCGTGTCCGCCTTGCTGGTCACAAGATGATAAACGCCTTTTTGATGATCAAAAACGATCATATCGCGGAATAATCCGAAATACGCACGCGGGAGGGCCGGCGACGGTTTCCCCCGGAATTTTATTTTGTCGCAAAGGTCCGCCATCTCATAGCCGAAATACCCGACAAATCCTCCTGCAAAAAACGGGCGGTTTCTGCGAGAGCGGGTTTGATATCGCTTGAGGATCTTTTTAAAAACAGGAAAAAATTTCGCAGCGGGGTAGCTTTCATGGATCTCTCCCCGGATGCGGAAGGTTTTCTGGTCCAAACGGATCTCCAAAGCAGGCCCCATGCCTATATAGGAATAGGCTTGATCCGGCGGACGGTGCCTGGGGCTATCGAGAAAAAAGCAGGTTGAAGACGCGTCGTAAACGGCTTGGAAAACTTCCCAGGGAGTTTTGGAAGAACGGAAGGTCTCGATCACAAGGGGCGCGGCCCCTTTCGGATTTTCAGGGTTTCGAACTACTCTTTATGCGAATGGAAAACAAGCCCGGTCGCGAGCTTGGGATAGAAGTAGGTGGACTTTTGCGGCATGCGTTCCCCCACCGAGCCCATTTTCTCGAGCATCTCGACTTTGGGCGGCTGGAGGAGAAAAACTGCCGTCGCTTCGCCTTTTTGGACCGGAGCCACAGCCCCATCGACCGTGTGTTCGAACTTCAACACAGATTCCCACCGGTCTTCCTTGAGTCCCAACAGTTCCGCCAGGATCAAATGCCCCAACACATTGACATTGAGATCATACCAAACCTCGGGTTTCCCGGAAACCATCCGCGCTTTTGATTTTTCCTTATCGATCATCGTTAAAAGAAAACTTCCTTCTTCGACGACAAGCCCGAAGGTCTTTCCGGAATTATCATAAGAAGCCGTCATGGCCTTGAGCTTTGCCAGAGACACTTCTTCGACTTTAAAATATTCTTCGAGCCGGCGAATGATCTCGCCGCCGCTCATTCCTATCTTGGTCACGATCCGGTGCGTCGGCAGAACAATAAATCCCGGGTCCTCAAAGCTCACAAGCGCCATATACATATAATCGAAAGGAAACACCACCATGTCCGAGGATTTCCGCGCTTCTCTTTGCTGCCTCGCGTATTCCAGCGCCGTTTCGTAGCGATGGTGTCCGTCCGCGATATAAACTTTTTTGGTCTTCAAGGCTTTTTGAAGCTTGCCAAGAATATCCGGATCCTCGATAGCCCAAAGCGTGTGCGTGATCTTGTCGTCGTCTTCCGCCGTAAAGATCGTCCGGGAGTTCATGGGGTCCTGGATGATGCTCCGGATCTTCGAGCTTTTGTCTTCATAGAGACCAAAAACGGGAGAGAAATTCGTTTGCACAGTCTTGAGAAGATGCATCCGGTCCACTTTGGGACCGCTGAGCGTTTTTTCATGAGGCACGATAATGCCCTTTTCGAACGGCTCAAGGCGAACGCGCCCCAATAATGCGGAACGGTTTTTGATCGCTCCCGTCGCAGGATCTTTGAAGGTCTGGCGGTATACATAAAGACAGGGTTGGGCTTCCTGGATCAACACCCCTTTTTCCTGCCATTCCCGGAATGTGTCGCGGGCGCGCGTGTAGCTATTGGATTGTTCCGTATCCGCGGGATCTTTCTTGTTCAGAATAAGACGGATGCTGTTAAAGGAGGATCTTTCGTAAAGTTTTTGCTGTTTCTCAGACGAGATCACATCGTAAGGCGGCGCCAAGACAGCCGACATATTGACCCGCTCGGGATCATAACGCCAGGCCTTAAAAGGCTGGAAGTCGAGATGCTTTGTTGAATTCAGAGAGCCGCGAGGATCATACATAGTCCCAATACCTTTCTATTTCATTGCAGATGAAGTTGGGGCTATCCTGACTGCCTTTAAACAAAGAAAAACAAGAGCCAGGATCGAGCGGGGATAGTAACATAGGCACCACCCTTTGACAAGAATATCGCTTCGATCAGCGCGAAAAATTCACTTCACTTTCGCTCCGTCAGCGATCGGTCGGTCGGGACAAACCAGCGTCAGCATCGTATCGTTCGAAGCGGCAAGAAGCATCCCCTGGGACTCGACGCCGCGGATCACGGCGGGATCCAGATTGTCGATAATCACGATCTTCTTCCCTTTCAACTCCTCTTCCGTGTAGTGGGCCCGGATGCCCGCGACGATCTGTTTTCGAACCTCGCCCACTTTGATCTTGAGAATGTAGAGCCTGTCCGCATTCGGATGCGGCTCCACGCCCTCGATTTCAGCAATCTTGATCTCTAATTTCTGAAATTCCTCATAAGAAGCCATGCTTTATTCTCCGTGGGGTTATCGGACGCTTTAAAGGTCATCTTGTCTTTATATGGAAGGCCGCATTTTAACATAAACCTCAAAAATCTAAAGAAAAATCGATTTTTGTGGGTTATCGGACGCAAGCATCGTAACTTGATACTCCAAAAACCCTTAGAAGCACCTTCTTTCGCTTGATTTCCAGAGGGTTACTGCTATCATATCAAGCCATCTTCTCAAAAACCCCATCGTCTTCATTCAATCAAACGGGAGGAATCAATGGGTAAGATCAAGATCGCTATCGTGGGCACCGGAAATTGCGCGGCGTCGCTCGTGCAGGGAATCGAGTACTACCGGGCTCTCGCCAATCAAAAACCCGTCAAAAACAAGCCTATCGACCTCATGGGGCTCATGAACTACGATATGGGCGGTTACTTCCCCCACGATATCGAAGTCGTGGCAGCCTTTGATATTGACGAGCGCAAGGTCGGCGAACGGCTCGATGTCGCGCTTAACGCCAAGCCGAATTGCGTTTGGTCCATCGGATCGATCCCAAAAAGCAAGATCCGGGTCGAAATGGGGAATATCCTGGATGGCTTTTCCGAGCATATGGCCGGCTACAAAGCCGACCGCACTTTCCTCCCGGCAAACAAAAAACCTTGTAATGTCGAAAAGGTCCTCAAAGAAAGCGGCGCTGAGGTCCTGATCAACTATCTCCCCGTAGGTTCCCAAAAGGCCACCGAGTTCTATGCCGAAGCGTGCCTGAAAACAGGCGTGAGCCTCATCAATTGCATGCCGGTCTTCATCGTTTCCAACCC
>CAZGCC010000034.1:13238-14820 GCA_964524195.1 uncultured bacterium
GTCCAGAGCCAGCTGGATGTTCCGCTGGATGAGGATAATATCCACATCGGTCCTTCGGATTATGTTCCCTGGCAGAATGATAACAAGGTTTGTTACCTCCGCATTGAAGGCCGCGGTTTTGGCGGATTTCCTGTGACGGCGGAGATGCGTCTTTCGGTCGAGGATTCGCCCAACAGCGCCGGCTGTTCGATCGATGCTATTCGCGCCTGCAAGATCGCGCGCGACCGCAAGATCGGCGGGCCGCTCATCTCGATGTCCGCTTATACAATGAAGCATCCGCCCAAACAGATCGTGGACTATGAAGCCAAGGAACTGGTCCGCAAATTCGTCCAGGGCACATGCCCCCGCTGATATGTCCTTACGCGAAACGCTGTACCCCAAAGTCGAGCCGATCGCGATTGCCATCGTCTCTTTCCTGAAAGCGCAGGGCATTTCCCCGACCCAGCTGACGCTCGGCGGCGCCGTCTTGAGCTTTCTTACCGGTGTCATCTACGCCAAGGGATATCTTTTCCTTGGAGGGATCATGCTTTTCGTCGCGGGCGCGGCCGATCTTCTGGACGGTCTTCTGGCGCGCACGACCGGAAAAACAAGTTCCTTCGGGGCTTTCCTTGATTCGGTTGTGGATCGCTATTCGGATTTTTTTATATTCGCGGGATTGGCGACCTATTTCATCCGGAACGGTGAGATCTTTTGGTTCTTTGTCACGCTGGGCATCATCCTTGGCTCTGTCGCGGTAAGTTACACCAAGGCCCGCTCTGAGAATTTCATTAAAAATTGCAGCATCGGCGTTTTCGGAAGGTCGGAGAGGATCCTTCTTTTGATCGCAGGAACGATCATCGCGCCGCTCCTGAAGCTGGTGTTGCTGGTCCTTCTGGTCGGCACCCATGTCACAGCCCTTCAGCGCATCTTCCACACAAAGAAAGCCCTCGCTGAAGAAAACCCGAAAGACTAGATGAGTCGTGCCGCGTCTTTCCTCCTTGGGATCTTCCTTTTAAGTTCTTTTCTTCTCTTTAGTCCAGCCGCCTTCGCCGAAACAACGCCCTCCTCTAGCGCGGAACTGGAAAAAATCCTTCAAAAGATCGATGCCCGGAATTACCGGTGGATCGCCATCCGGGCGGATACTCTCCTTTTCTTTGCTGTGGCCGGAGATTCCCGCGCCATGTGCGGCGGCGAGCTTTTGTATCAACGACTCGAAGAACGAATGCTCCTGACCTGCGCGGACTCTCAAAAAGAGCTCGTGTTCGTGTTCCGGACCTTCGACCGGCGCTTTGACCTTTACATTCCTTCTCAAGGCACGGTTTATCACGGATCCATTTTCGACATGGAGGATTCGCCGGAAATTAAAAGCCATCTGAACGCCCGCGATCTTTACCGGGCCTTGAAACCCTTGGCCATCGATCCGCGGCGGGCAAAACTTGACAGGGATAATCCTGTCGTTACAAGCATCGATGTCTATGGCCACGATGAAAAGGAAAAAAAGATTCTCCGGAAGTTGTATTTGACACCGGAGGGAGATGTCCGAGGCGAGCTTTTTTACAATGCCGAGGGAAAACCTGTGACGGAGATCCAACGATACGATTTT
>CAZGCC010000035.1:0-2409 GCA_964524195.1 uncultured bacterium
TTTAAATTTAAACTAAGGAGAATTTCATCATGGAATTAGAAACGATCAAGCATATCAAACCGGCTTTTACAGACGCGCGCGGCGAGATCATCAATGTGTTCGAGGGAACGACCGGGCATGTGGCTTACATCACTTCCCGTAAAGGTTCGGTGCGGGCAAATCATTATCATAAAAAAGATATCCAGCACATGTACCTCATCAGCGGCGCCTATGAAAGCCATTGCTGCGAAGTCAATAACCCTTCCAACAAGCAGGTGCTCTATGCCAAAGCCGGCGATATGGTGAGCACGCCGCCTCTCGTGGCACATGCCCAAAAATTCACGGAAGATTCCGTATTCCTTTCGCTAACGACCCGCGAACGGGAAGAGGGGAAGTACGAAGAGGATACGATCGCTTATCCTGTGATCGAAGGATACCTCAATAAAGAACTGAAAACCCGTTAGATCTTCTTGCGGAATATGCCTCGAATCATCGTTGTTACCGGAGCCAGTCGCGGGCTTGGGCTCGCTTTGGCCAAACAGTTCACCGATTCCGGAGATACAGTTTTTGGTATCAGCCGCACGCGAAAATACTGGTCTGCGGCTAAGAAAGCTGTTCCTTCCAAAAATTTCAAACTTCTCTGCGGAGATCTGACCTCCGAGAAAAAGGTCAAGGCCCTGCTTGCCGGGATCCATCGCCGGGCCGGCCACATCGATATTCTCATCAATAACGCCGGTTTCTGGACGCCCATCGCGAATCTTGAGGCTATTTCTTTAAAAGAATTCCGGGAGCATTTGAAACAGAACCTGGAGACGGCATTCCTGGCATGTAAATACGCGATCCCTTTAATGAAAAAACAGCCACGCGCGCTGATCATGAATGTTTCTTCGATGGCTGGAGTCCGCGCGGTGCCGCGGCTTGCGCCTTATTCTGCTGCAAAATCCGGTGTGATCGCATTATCCCAGGCGATCGCCAAAGAAAATGCGGGAACCGGGCTCGAATGTATTACGGTCTGTCCGGGGGGAATGAATACAGAAATGCGCAAAGGGATTTTTGGTGCCGAAGATGCCCAGCGGCAGCAAACGCCGGAATTTGTGGCTGATATTATGTTCCAGATCGTAGAAGGAAAAATTCCAGTCGAGTCCGGAGGTCACATCATCATCCGTCACAGCAAGGTCACCGGGGTTTTTCCGCCTCCTGCTCCGTAATCATTTCGAATCTCCAATTTGAGATCAAAACCGAATCAGGCTTATGGAATACGAACAATATAAAAGAAAAACATGCCGTTATTGCGATACGCCGCTTGGGGAACCTTCCCCGCAGAGCGGATGCGGCAAAACCTGAATTTCATTGTCCGCTCGCGGTCGTGAAGTGTTCGGAATGTCACCTCGTGCAGCTTACCCATTCGGTTCCCGCGCCTCTGATGTTCGACGAATACCTCTATGTCAGTTCGACGACCCAGACCTTCCGCACTCATTTTGCGGAATATGCCGGAGATGTGAGGAGACGGCTTTCCGGAAAAGAGAAGCCGCTCGCCGTTGATATTGGCAGTAACGACGGTCTTCTTGTTTCGTGCTATGAAAAATCGGGAATGCGCGGGGTTGGAGTGGAGCCTGCCAAGAACCTTGCCGCGGATGCGAATAAGCGAGGTGTCACGACGCTCAACCGTTATTTCGGAGAAGAAACGGTACGGGAGATCGCGGCGAAATACGGCAAAGCGGACGCGATCAGCGCTAACAATGTGTTCGCTCACATCGATGATATCCAGTCCGTGGCTCGCAATGTCCGGGAACTTCTCGCGGACGACGGTTTCTTCGTGATCGAATTTGCTTATCTCGTGACGATGCTCGAAAAGATGTTCTTCGATATGGTCTATCACGAGCATGTCTGCTATATCGGGGTGACGGCGCTCGGGATTTTCATGGAGCGCTTTGGAATGGAGCTTTTTGATATCACTGAGGTTGGCACGCATGGCGGATCGTTACGGGTTTTTATACAGAAAAAAGGAGGCCCGCGAGCGAGGATGCCGGTCGTGGCAAGATTTCTCCGGGAAGAGAAAGAAAAGGGCTGCCTTGAGGCGAAAGTTTATCAGGATTTCGCGGCCCGAGTTATGGGATTTAAAACAACCCTCAACAGCATGATCTCGAAACTCAAGGCCCAGGGAAAAACGATCTCCGGATACGGCGCTCCCGCCAAGGCTTCCACGATCATTAATTTTTGCGGGCTGACTCCCCGCGAGATCGACTACATTGTGGATGATAATCCCCTGAAGCAGGATCGCCTGATCCCGGGCCGGAAGATCCCGATCGTGACCAGCACACATCTGAACGAAAAAACCACGGATTTTGTTCTGATCTTTGCCTGGAATTTTGCAAGGGAGATCATCGCGAAGATCGAGAATGAAGAGATCGACGTCGATGAATTGACGGA
>CAZGCC010000035.1:2470-14673 GCA_964524195.1 uncultured bacterium
GTTGTTTAGCGGGGCTTTTCTCTTTAAGCTCTCGTTATGAAGCCGCGCATCTGGTTTATCAAAAATATGACCCATGAGGCGGCGGGACTTTTTTCTTCTTTTGCGGAACAAGAAAAGATCCCGTACGCGATCGCCGACCTCCACAAAGGTGATCCATTCCCCGAGGTGGGACCGGGTCAGGCTCTTGTGATCCTTGGAGGGCCGGATAGCGCCAATGATGTCACCCCCAAGATCTTGAGCGAGCTTGCGGCTCTCCGGAAATGCATGCAGGAGGGGATCCCGTGTCTGGGGATCTGTTTGGGACTGCAATTGCTTGTCAAAGCCGCGGGCGGGACCGTCTTCCGCAATTCCATCAAAGAGATCGGTTTTCGCGAACCCTCGGGCGATTGGTTTGAGATCACTAAGACTTCTTTAGGTGAACAGGATCCTTTGCTGGCTGGGATCCCGGAGCGTTTCAAGGTCTTTCAATTGCACGGCGAAACCGTAGGGACCGTTCCTCCGATGGCGTGCCTCTCAAGGGGGAGAACTTGCGAGAATCAGGTTGTCCGGGTTCGGGATCGCGTCTATGGCGTTCAGGGGCATGTGGAGTTAAGTGAACGGATGTTCGAGGATTGGCTTGCTGCGGATGGAGATCTTCACCGGATGAATCATGAGGACCTAAGGCGTGATTTCAGGGAGGCGCGCACGGAACTTGAGCAAAGCTCGGAAATTCTCTTCAAGAATTTCCTCAGAATATCCGACGGCCTTATCGTTTAATTCTTTTTCTTAATGGTCGATAAGGACAGCACTGATCTCCTTCATCAATAAATCGGCGGGTCATCAGGGCAGCCCCAATTTCAGCTCTGTGAAATTGATAAGTATTGGGACGGCACTGATTACCCATTATTTTTAATAACAGAATCAGGTGTCCTGGGATAGAATCGCTTCCTTATGAAGATATCCGAATACTACAAAAAGCAAAAGCACACGATCTCCTTCGAATTCTTTCCGCCCAAGAACGAAGAGGGCGAAGCCAGGCTTTTCCAGACCGTGAAGGACTTAAAAAAGCTCGTGCCTTCATTTGTATCCGTAACCTATGGGGCCATGGGCAACACCCAGGCCAATACCCTTCGCATCGTCGAAGTGATCAAAAGCAAGATCGGCCTGGAAGTCGCGGCACATCTGACCTGCGTGGCGCACAATCGCGGAGAGATCGAAAAGATTCTCGGGACGCTTCACGAAAAGGGGATAGAAAATATCGTAGCGCTTCGCGGCGACCCCTCCCAGGGGGAGACCCAATTCAAGGCCCCTCCGGATGGTTTCCATTATGCCGCCGAACTCGTCCGTTTTATCCGCCAACATCCGCGTTTTTGCCAGGCGTTTGATCTGAGCGTGGCCGGCTATCCAGAAGGACATCCGGAATGCAAGGACAAGCAGAAAGATCTGGAATACCTCAAGCGCAAAGTGGATGAAGGAGCCCAGGCAGTCGTGACGCAGCTTTTTTTTAACAACCGGCATTATTTTGATTTTGTGGAACGGTCCCGCAAGATCGGTATCACGGTTCCGATCGTCCCGGGTATTATGCCTGTGACCCACGGACCTCAGATCGAGAAGTTCTCACGCATGTGCGGCGCCGAGATTCCACAGGAGATCCATGAGGCGATTCTCCGTTTCGGGGAGGATCAGGCTTCGATCATGAAATTCGGGATCGACTATGCCACTCGCCAGTGCGAAGAACTTCTCGCTGGCGGCGCTCCCGGGCTTCATTTCTATACACTGAACCAATCTCTTGCCACACGCCAGATCTATACCAATCTTCATCTTGCGCGCACGGCATGAACCTATAGAATAAAGACCTCTTATGAGCAAATGGCATATTGGTGAGATCCTGCTTCAGAAAAAACTGATCGACTGGAAGCAGCTTGAGGATGCCCTCGAAGAACAAAAGCGGACTCATGAAAAAGTCGGGGAAGTATTGACCCGCAAGCAGCATATCCCGAAATTCCTGCTTTTCAAGGCGCTTGCGGAACGGCACGGAATCCCGTTCGTGGATCTGGCTTCGATGCTGTTCGATCCCGCTACGGTAGGGCGGATCCCGAGGAGCGTGGCGGTTAAATATGGCTTCGTTCCGATCGGGATGAAAGATGGCGCAATGGTCGTGGGGATCGGGGACCCGAACAGGACACTCCCGAATAGCGAGATCGCGGAAATGGCCGGCGTTTCAGGGATCAGTACGGTCTTAAGCACACCGGAAGCGGTTTCAGCGGCGATCGAACAACATTACGGCGGCGCAAGTATGGAAATGGGGGCTTCAGCATGAAAAAAGGAAAAATGCGGATCGAAAAAGATTCTCTCGGAACGCGGTCTATCCCGGCTTCGGCCTACTACGGCATTGAAACCCTTCGCGCTGTCGAGAACTTCCCGATCTCCGGAATGCGGTTCCATGCCAGCTTTGTCTGGGCGCTTGCGGTGATCAAAAAGGCCTGCGCTTTAGCGAACCGTTCGTTAGGGCGTTTGGAAGGCCGCCGCGCCAAGGCGATCATCAGAGCTTGTGAAGAAGTGATGGAGGGGATCCATGCGGGTGAATTCGTGACGGACGCGCTCCAATCCGGCGCCGGGGTTTCGGCGCATATGAACGCGAACGAAGTGATCACCAATCGCGCGCTTGAGATCCTAGGCCGGAAAAAAGGAGATCATGCCTATCTCCATTCTCACGATCATGTGAACATGGGGCAATCCACCAACGATGTGGTTCCCACCGCGCTCCGTCTTGCCGCACTGAAACTTTCAAAAGAATTTTGCGCGGCTTCTCAGAAGCTTGAAAAAGCGCTCCTGAAAAAAGCCAAGGAATTCAGTCGCATCGTGAAATCCGGGCGCACGCATTTGCAGGATGCCGCGCCGGTCACTCTGGGCCAGGAATTTGCCGGGTGGGCCGTCCAGCTTCAAAAGGGGAGAGAACGGCTGGAGCTTTTAGGCCGGGGACTTCTGGAGCTCGGGATCGGGGGTTCGGCGGTCGGGACGGGGCTTAACACCTCGCTTCGTTACCGGAAAACAGTGGTCGGGAATATAAAAGAGATCACAGGATTTTCCGTCAAAAGCGCACGGGATCTTTTTGCCGTCATGCAAAATGACGCGGATTTCGCGGCGGTCTCGGGAACCCTCCGGGATTATTCACTTTCCATGATCCAGATCGCGAACGATCTCCGGCTTCTGAGTTCGGGTCCCAATACGGGGTTTGGAGAGATCCTTTTGCCGGCGCTCCAGCCCGGTTCTTCGATCATGCCAGGGAAGGTCAATCCGGTGATCCCCGAAGTGGCGGCGCAGGTCGGTTACCAGGTGATCGGGAACGACACCGCCATCGCTTTTGCCGCCGCGAGCGGGGAGTGCGAGCTGAATGTGATGCGTCCCGTGATCATCCATAATCTTTTGCAGTCCTTTGAGATCCTCACGAATACTTTGAAGGTTCTGAAGGACCGCTGCGTCGAAGGGATCCGCGCGGACCGGGAGCGGTGTCGGCATTATGCGGAATCGAGTTTCGGGATCGCCGCGGCGTTGAATCCCCACATCGGTTATTCCAAAGCCGCGGAATGCGTCAAGGAAGCCGTCCGCACAAAACGGACCCTGCGCCAAGTCGTTTTGGCAAAGGGACTTTTGAACGAAAAAGAGCTCAATCGGATACTGTCTCCCGAAAGTCTCACCCGATCGCCAAAATAAATGAGGTGTCACAATGAAAAAAATCATGGCTCTCATCTTTTTCTTTCAAATGTTGGTGCCTTTTGCTGTTGCGGCAAAGGATGAGATTCCTCGAAATATGATCTTCATGGATGTATATTTGAAAAATAAAGATACAGGAGAAGAGATTAGCCCAGCGCGTTTTCCGGCGGGTCATGGCACCTACAATAGAAGCCTTGAGGAATGTCGCCAAACCGCGAAAGATGAAGCTAAAAAGCTCCGTTGGACAAATTGGGATTACTATTGCTGTACCGGAACGGATAAGAATGCCTGCGTGACAAAAGTTAAGTAATTCCTCGATCAGGCCCCCAAAGCCTATTTTTGCTGCAGTCTCTGGTCTCCAGTCTGTGATTTAAAAAAAACTTGTTGCCTCAGGCTTTTTGGGTATAATGACGCTCCAACTTTAAGGTTTATCAGCACTTGGAGCTCTTCAGTCGGGCTCCTCGCCGCTTTGGTTTGTCTTCAAGTTGAAAAATAACGGACCCTCCGAGCCGAAGGGAAGGGGAGGGTGACAAGACCGATCCCTCCGGAATTTCCCGGCGCTCAAGTTGATTATTCCGTTATGTTTTTCAAGAATACCCATGGAGGAAGTTTTGTCCCCTATCACCATCAAGCAATTACTCGAAGCCGGTGTCCATTTCGGGCATCAAACCCAGCGTTGGAACCCCAAGATGAAAAAATACATCTTCGGGGAACGGAACGGTATTTATATCATCAACCTCGAGTTGACCGTCGGTTGTCTCGAGAGAGCCCTCGAATTTCTCAAGCAGGTCGCCGCGGAAGGGAAGGATGTCCTTTTCGTCGGGACCAAAAAACAAGCGCAGGAACCCATCCGAGCTGCCGCGACAGCTTGCGGGATGCCTTTTGTGAATCAGCGCTGGCTTGGCGGGATGCTCACCAATTTTGAAACGATTCGCAAGTCGATTAAAAAACTCGATGCGATCGATAAGATGGAGCAGGACGGAAGCTTCCAGTTCATCACAAAAAAAGAGATCGGCTCTCTCAAGAAAGAGCGCGAAAAACTCATCAAGAACCTTTCGGGTGTGCGCGAGATGCGGAAAGTCCCCGGAGCGGTTTTTGTGATCGATGCCGAGCTCGAAAAGATCTCGATCGCAGAGGCGAGAAAGCTCGGGATCCCCGTGATCGCCGTGCTGGATACGAATGGTAATCCCGACATCATCGACTACCCCTTGCCGGGGAACGATGACGCCATCAAAGCCATCAAACTTTTCTGCGAGTCTGTTTCAAACGCAGTCACCGAAGGCCGCAGGGAATTCCAGAAGATCGCCCAGGACAAAGCGGATGCCCTCCAGGCGGAGCTCGCGGCAGAAGAAGCAACGGATGCCGAGGTTGTGCTCGATGAAGAAGTTATCGAGGAAAAACTCGATCCGAAGATCCTGGCTGAGGTCGTCGTGACCGAAGAGGTAAAACCCAAGGCCAAGAAAGCCGCCAAGAAAAAAGACGGCGAAATCTAAACCTCTCATTTTATCCAAGCGATAAAGGACAAGAAATCATGACGACTAAAGAAGCAAAGTTCAGCAGTGCCGACCTGACCAAGCTCCGGGAATTGACCGGGGCCGGAATGATGGATTGCAAAAACGCTCTCGTGGAAGCGGGCGGGGACCTTAAGGGGGCCCAGGATGTGATCCGCAAGAAAGGGCTCGATATCGCAAAGAAAAAGTCCACCCGGGAAGCTCGGGAAGGACAGATCACCTCTTACATTCATGCCGGTGGCAAATTAGGCGTGCTTTTGGAGATCAATTGCGAGACGGATTTTGTGGCCAAGAACGAAACCTTTCAATCGTTTATCCGCGATGTGGCGATGCAAATCGCGGCGGCGCATCCCTTGTATGTGAGCCCGGAGAATATCCCGGCCGCGGATCTTGAAAAAGAAAAAGCGGTTTTCTTTGAGCAGGTCAAGGACAAGCCGGAACAGGTCCGTAACAAGATCATTGAAGGCAAGCTCGCAAAGCGTTACGAGGATATCTGCCTGCTGAATCAGAAGTTCATCAAGGATGATAGCCGGACGGTGCAGGATCTTCTGACCGATTTTATCGCCAAGATCGGTGAAAACATCATTATCCGCCGTTTTGTACGATTTGAGGTTGGCGGCAACTAATTAGAGAATAAGGGGTAGGGTTTAGGATATGGTTTTTCTAAGCACTATCCGCTATAGCCTATACCCTGGTGAATATGAAAAAACCTGTCTATAAGCGCATCGTACTAAAGCTCTCCGGGGAAGCCCTCGAAGGCGATCGTGGTTTCGGGGTTGATCCTAAAATTGTTTCTTCCATTGCCCTCCAGATCAAAGAGATCCGCGCGCTCGGGGTGGACATTGTCTGCATCATCGGCGGGGGGAATTTTTTCCGTGGCGTGGAAGGCGAAAAAAGCGGGATCGATCGCGCGACAGCCGATTACATCGGAATGCTCGCGACGGTCATGAACGGGCTTGTGATGTCGGACGCTCTCGAAAAAGTAGGGGTCCAGACCCGCGTTCAATCCGCGCTTGAGATCAAGGCTCTTTGCGAACCGTATATCCGCCGCCGGGCCATGCGCCATCTCGAAAAAGGTCGCGTCGTGATCTTTGCCGCTGGCACCGGAAATCCTTTTTTTACCACGGACACCGCCGCCGCTCTCCGTGCCGCGGAAATGAATGCGGAAGTCATTTTGAAGGCGACTAAAGTGGACGGGGTCTATGACAAGGACCCGATGAAGCACAAGAGGGCCAGGAAGTTCACGCATTTAAGTTATCTGGATGTCATCAAAAAACAACTCCGGGTGATGGATACGACCGCCACCTCGCTTTGCATGGAGCATCATCTGCCGATCGTGGTGTTCAATTTGAACCGTCCGGGGAATATCCGGCGCGTGATCCTGGGCGAGAAGATCGGGACCGTGGTTTCTTAACTTTTTCATGTAATAGGAGGATTTATGAACGATATCACCGATTTGAAGAAGCTCGCGGAAGAAACAAAACGGAGAATGACCAAGAGCGTGGAATCCACCAAAAAAGAATTCCAGAATATCCGTACTGGTCGCGCATCCATCGCCTTGGTCGAAGGGATCTCGGTCAATTATTACAACACCCCGACGCCGATCAAGAATCTCGGGACGATCTCGACCCCGGACGCCAGGACCATCCAGATCCAGCCGTGGGATGTTAGCGCTGTCGCGGAGATCGAAAAATCGATCCTGAAATCCGACTTGGGGCTTACTCCGATTAATGACGGAAAGGTTCTCCGTATCCAGATCCCGGCTCTTACCGAAGAACGCCGCGGGGAACTCACCAAGATCGTCCGGAAGGCCGCCGAAGAAGGCCGTGTTTCGATCCGGAACACGCGTCACGAAGCCATCGAACAGGTCAAGAAGCTTGAGAAGGCCAAGACGGTCCCTGAGGACATGTCGCATGTTTCGCAGAAGGAGATCCAGAAATTCACGGATCAGTTCATCGCACAAGTGGATGAAGCCCTGAAGCACAAAGAGACCGAGATCCACTCCATTTAGGTTCGTGGGCCCGTCCAATCCTCTTATGAGGATCAATGGTTGATTGGGCTGGTCCTTGAAACCCTTGAAGTAATGAGATGAGAATCAAGGGCCCGTCCAATCCTCGATAGGAGAGTGGCGGGTCATTGGACTGGTCCATGCTACCGTCCAATAAAAGAAACAGAAGACATGGGCCCGTAGCTCAGTTGGTAGAGCACCGCCCTTTTAAGGCGGGTGTCGATGGTTCGAATCCATCCGGGCTCACAAAACCCCAAGACCAAAAGGTCTTGGGGTTTTGTGTTGATAGGGGATTCGAACGGGAGCACTGTTTACGAGCATGACACGAAGTCATGTTCGTGGTGCGGGTGGCCGACCGGAGCCCGAAGGGCGTAGGCGCTCGAATCCATCCGGACTCAAAAATTCCTGATGTCATTTTGGCATCAGGAATTTTTTTTGATCAGAATGGATTCGGACAGGAAAAGTCGAGCCATTAGATGGAGTCGCGACCATAGCGGGAGCGACGACTTCCATCGAGGCTTTGGATGACCTACTGGAAGCATCATGGCTGAATAAATTGCGGTAAGCAATTTATGAGGCTGCTGATGATGCTGAAGGAGTTCGAATCCCTGCCTGCCGGAAGTCCAGAGATAAAATCCTCCTTGTTTGATTATTCAAAGCGGTCGATAATTAAGCGTCCCAAAAGATCCTTGGATTTAGAAGGTTTCCAAAAACATGAGGGGAAAACGATGGAAAGAAAAAAAGTATTAGGCTTCTGGGACCTCCTTCTGTTTTCCTTCTGCGCGATCTTCGGCTTTGAAGCGATCTCGACGACGGCCGCTATCGGACCCTCCGCGATATCCTGGTGGGTGATCTGTATCGTCGGCTATTTTCTCCCTTTTGGTCTGATCGCCGCCGAATTAGGCTCAACTTATCCCGAACAGGGGGGCATTTATGTCTGGGTCAAAAAGGCGATGGGGAAGCGCTGGGCAGCCCGAACGACCTGGTATTATTGGATCGCTTTACCGCTGTGGCTTCCCGCGATCTACATTGCGTTCGCGGAGATTGCGGGGCATATGTTTTTCCCCGGCATGGAGCTCTGGACGCAGATCCTGGTCGGGATCGTCATGATATGGATCACTGTTTGGATCAATACATGCTCGCTTGGGACATCCAAATGGTTAGCGAACATCGGTTCCGTTGCGAAACTTCTTGTGCTTGCCGGGATGGCCGTCGCCGCAATCGTGTGTGTTTTAAGGAACGGAGGCTGGGCTAATGAGATCACTTTCATGAACATTCTGCCAAATTTCAGCGCGGCGGTCATTTTTATACCGATGATCATTTACAATCTGGACGGCTGTGAACTGATATCGGCGGCCGCGGGAGAAACGAAAGATCCGGTACGGGATATCCCGAAAGTTGTGCTCCTTTCCGCTTCGGTCATTGCCGTGCTTTATCTAATCGCGACACTCGCGGTTTGGGCCGTGATCCCGATCGGTGAGATCAATGTCGCGAGCGGGATCCTCCAGATATTCCGTGTCGCGTTCGGCGACGAGGGCCCCGGCAAGATCCTCACCCTGATCTTCGGCGTAAGTATTCTGGTGACTTTTTTCACGGTCATCATCGCCTGGACCCTCGGCCAGAACCGGACGGTCGCGGAAGCTGCCCGGAGCGGGGAGCTTCCCGAAGTGCTTGGGAGGCTGGGCAAGACCAATATGGCGCCAGTCGGAGCTGCGCTTCTCTCGGGGATCATTTCGACCGTCGTGATCGTTCTTTACGGTTTTATCGCCAAGAACGCGGCGGAGCTTTTCTGGCATGTGCTTTCCTGCTGCCTTATCATCGGGCTTTTCTCCTATTTATTGCTCTATCCCTCTTTTATTATTCTCCGGCTGAATGACAAGAGCATTAAAAGGCCTTACCGGATCCCGGGCCCGGAGTGGTTCGCGATCTTTTTGGCGGTCATGGCGGAACTCTTTGTGCTGGCCACGATCGTGATCCTGCTCATCCAGCCGGGTCACGATTTTGTGAGGTCCTCTCTGCCGATCATCATTGGGGTTGTTATCATGGTTGCTTCCGGAGAAATCCTCGTGGCTCGTTCCATGAAATGTTCCCAAAGCGCTTCCGCTTAAGTTCCCAAAGTCAGTTGTGCTGTCGTGACGATTCTGGGAATGCTGCTAATTGTGTATATCCCTAGATTTCCACTCTCGCTACAAGTTTAATCCTGACCATTTTGAGCCCCAATGGATCCTTGATTTTTTCCCCAAGTAGGGACCCGTTTTATGCACTCTCCTGTTAGTAAATAAAAAAAGATGTAACTTATTTGTTTGCAATGAGTTGTAGCATAGCCCTGATTTGACAGATGTTGAAATCGCCGTGTATACTTCTTTAAGATTATAAATCTTGAAAAAAAGTTCTTAGAGTAGTGTTTCTTTTCAAGGTTATTTCCAAATACCAAATCAAGAAAACCTATAAAAAAATATGACAACTTCTAACACTAAATCTTGGAAGCTCAGGGGAATTTCTTTGTTCGTGGCCATTGTCTTCATAGTGACCACGGTCACGGTCAGTCCATCAGGAGTCTTCGCCGATTCTTCCGTTTTAGATCTCATGGGAGGAATGGCGGCTCAGACCGAGTTGCGCAAAGACCTTTATGCTATGCCCGCTGAGTTCGGGTCTCTTGTTTCTCTATGGGAACCTCCCGCGGCCACTCCTCAGGATGTGTTTGTGGTCCATATCCAGGATGCTCACGCCAATCCTGAAGGTCAGCAGAATATCGCTTTGATGCTCAAATATCTGGAAACCAAAGCTTCCAACCTTGAAATCGGTCTTGAGGGCGCTATCGGCGAGCTTCATCCCGAAAATCTCGATCTTTTCCAGGAATATCCAGAAGCGAACCGCGCGGTGGTGGAGGACTTGAAGCGAAAGGGTGAGTTGAATGGCGCGGAACTTTATCTTTTGGAAAAAAGTTCCAACGGATCAGGAGGACTGAAATCCGGTGCTCTGCGGATCGGGAATCTCAACCTGGAATTCGGGTCTCTTGTCGATTCAAAACCGGCTCAAGTGAAGGGCATTGAGGATCCGGAACTTTATCGCGATAACCTCAAGGTTTACCGGGAGCTTTTAGCGCGCCGCGATGCGATCCAAAATCTTCTTGCGCCGGTCAAATCAGGTCTTGAAAAAGAAAGTTCCCTGAAGCTTAACGGGGAACTCCGGAATTTTCTCAAAGAACGGAGCCGCCGTAAGGAAGGCCGCTTCGATCCCGCGTCCCCTCAAGCCGATCCGGACCTGCAGGCCTATATCCGTTATCTTCAGGCGCAGTTGCTGAAATATCTTGAGATCGATCTTAAGGACCCGATCGAACAATTGCGTTTTCCAAACCTCGTGCGCATCGCGAAGATCGAAGAAGCGCGGAAAGACTTTGATCTCGGGAAAGTAAAGCTTCAGTGGGAGGATGCGCTCCGGGTTCTTCGATCTGAAGCAAAGAGCGCGGACGAGAAGAACTTCGCTGAGGCGTTTGCGGCCTTCGGTCAAGAAAAGGGGTTTATCGCAACTGCTGAAGGCGCACAAACCGTCTATTCCATGGACCGGGCGCTCTATCCCCGGAAATTGCTGGAGGGGCTTTTCCGGTTCGCTCAAAAATACGGACTTTCTTTTACGGGGCAGGAAGCCTTCTGGCAAAGCTGGAAGCTGGTGATCTTTCAAACGGAGATCGAGGTCGCAGGACTTCTCGACGAGATCGATGTGCTGGAAGCGGGGCTCATCCAAAAGCTCGCCCGTTCGGATGAAGAAAAGGAACTGGTCCAAAAGCTTTCGGACATAGCCCTTCTTGAAAGAATGTTCCGCTTGGAGCTGAGCCGGCCGGAATACGAACGGGCGCTGGCGGCTCAAGAGGGCTTGCGATCCTTTACGGCGGATTCAAAACAGCTTACGGCAGCTCTTGAGAGGGCCTATCGTTTTTATGCAGTATCGCTTCGCCGCGATGAAGCGCTGGTTGAGAATCTTTTGGCATCTTTATCCCGCGATGGCAGCAAAGAGCCGGCGCTTAAAGTTCTTTATGGGGGCGGTTTTCACACGGAGGGGATCCAGGAGATTTTAAGGGCCCGGAATATTGGTTACGCTGTCTTTTCGCCGCACATTCGCACCTTTGATCACGGAGACATGTATCAAAAGGTTATGGCGGGGGATAACGCGGACCTCACAGCTTATTTTAAGGTGAAAAACCCCTTCGCCACAAAACAGGAAGCCCTTCTCTTCAAGCAGCTTATCGAAACCGCCGCTCCTGTTCTTTCTGAGAGGTATCAGCTAAGGCCCGATCAGGTTGCCAAAAGCGTTACGCAAGTCATCAACTCAAGTCCTGTCTTTTCCAGCACCTTAACGGCAGACGAGCAGCAGGATAATCTTTCAACGGTCAGCTTTACTCCGAAAGCAAACTCTGAAATATCAACGCCGCAGAATTCTTCCGCGATGCCGATCCCCTCAGCTACGATCGGTCGCGCAGAAGCCCTCCTCCTTGATCCCCGGACGCCAGAGGCGAACACGAAATCCGTAGCCGTAAGTTTTGGTGCTACCCCCTCAATTTTTCGAGCTGAATCACGGACCGTTCCGGGGGAGGCTGAACCAAGCCCTGAACAACGGGCCGAAATGGCGAGGCAGATTGAGAGATTAGTTTATCTTCCCGAGGAAGGGGATACGGCAACACCCTCTGTGCCGGACATGGTCCCTCCTTTCATAAAAAGAGGCAATTTAAAAATCGTCGAGATATTCTTAGATCTTTCAAGGAAGGTTTTGAGCGGACCTTGGGAAGCCGCGCTCACAAGCTCCAGGATGGTTCTTCTTTTGCTGGCGTCATCCCAATTCGGAGTCGTTTCCAAAAACATTTCGCTCATTGCCCAATATTTTCAGGGCATCGGTTTTTGGACCCCGGAAGATGTGACCGGCCTTGAGAAACAGCTCTTTAGGGCGCAGAGGGAACAGGAGAAAAAAATAAAAAGGATCACCACCCTGTCCCCCCG
>CAZGCC010000036.1:0-14347 GCA_964524195.1 uncultured bacterium
TCGGCGGGTCATCTACGAAAATCTCGCCACGCAGAACAAACTTGGCGGGAACGGTTTACTGGAAGTTCAAAGAGCTTTTGCGGAAGTCCAGCGCGATAAAGCCGCAACGGGCGATAGCGTGCAATCTGCTTCAGGCGCTTGGGAAAAGAAATCCTGACCTTTGCGTTTCAGCGGACTGTTTTGTAGATCTCGCGAATTCCTCTGGTCGTTTCCTGATACTCGACAGCATCGGTGGTCAGAGTTTTCCCCGTAAGCGGCAGTTTCCCAAACTCCTTCTTGATGGCCAGGACCCTCTCTTCCGTGATCGGCCGGGATTGATAGTAGTCATAAAAGTAGGCCGTCATCTTCTCCCCCGCCTTCAGAAAATGCTCCTGGACATCCATTAAAGCTTGCGGGTCATACCCGGCATTCACCAGATAGCTCATCGCAAGCTTATCGCTTTCAAGAAGCCGTTCACCCGGAGTTTTAAAGGTGCTCTCGTTATAGGCTTGTAAGAGCACAAGCCCCAAACTCGCTAGGGAACCGATCGGCCCGAACATCGGCCCCACCGCAGAACCTACTTGTGTCGCCGCGCCGATCACATCGTCGCTTTTTGTGAAACGGCGGTCCGCCTGCTGCTGTTCTCCAATCTCATGCGCAAGCACCGCGGCAAGTTCCGCTTCATTCTGGAGAAAATTCAGCATCCCGGTCGTTACATAGATGTAACCGCCCGGAGCCGAAGTCGCGTAGATCTTTTCACTGTAGAGGATCGTGAACCGGTAGCGGAGATCGCGCCGTTTGGCTTGCGCCGCAAGCGACTGCCCGAGATCATCAACATACCGGACGACCTTGGGATCCGTGTAAGGGAAGAAAGAAGCGAGGATCTCGCGGTGGATCTGATCTCCCACCGCCTGTTCGCTTGAAGCGGCCTTTTGCTCGGCAATGGCGTCCGTATCAAGACCCCTTTTCGCCGCCGTCGCGCAGCCGCTGATCAGAAAAAGGCTCAATAATGCGGGAATGATCTTTCGCACAAAAAATTCCCCGATATTTTTTTAAAGCGCTTTGCCGTACGAAGCACTCCAAAAACTCCAATGGCAAGGTGCTTAACCATGGAGGTTAAACGCGCCCGGCAGGACTTGAACCTGCAACCCTCTGCTCCGAAGGCAGATGCTCTATCCAATTGAGCTACGGGCGCAAATCACATTTATTCTTTTTTCTATAAAGCTTATTTGGGCCCAGTCCTTTAGGACGGGCGCAAACCACATTAATTTTTCTTTTCTAAAAAGCCTGTTTGCGCCAGCCCCGTGGGGCGGGCGCAAATCTCCCGATTCTTTCCATAATGTTTATTTGCGACCAGCACCTGTGGTGCGGGTACATCTTAAGTTCGGATGCATCAACGCAGGGGCGGTCTCACTTTGAATTTTTGAATACCAAGGCCAATGCGCCAAGATCGCCGGAATGGCCAAGTAGCGGCGACTTGACGATCCGGGTCGTGCGAAACGCTTCGGGCCACGCATGGTCCTTCACGCTCCGGATCATGGTCTTCCAGAAAATTTTATGCGCGGATTTTAAAACTCCGCCGCCGACCACGACTTTTCCGGGGTTGAGAACATTAAGAAGGTTCGCGATGCCGATCCCAAGATAGTAACCGGCTTTTTGATAACTCCGGACCGCAGCCTTGTCCCCTTCGTGCGCAGCCCTACCGACCTCTTTAGCCCCGGAAACTTTTTTCTTTTTGGCTTCCCGGTAATATCGAGCGATCGCGGTCCCGGAAGCATAGGCCTCAAGACATCCGTATCTCCCGCACCCGCATTTTTCACCTTCCGGAACAATGCTCATGTGCCCGATCTCGCCGGCGACCGATCCGGCGCCTTCATAAAGCTGACCATGGATCATAATTCCGCCGCCAACCCCCGTGCTGACCGTGATATAAATAAGATCCGCCTCGTTCTTCCCCGCTCCAAAAAGATTCTCGCCTAAAGCCGCGGCATTCGCGTCATTGGCGATATGGACCGGAAGACCTGTCGCTTTCGCAAGGATCGCTTTGAGTGGAAGTCCCGCCCATCCCGGAAGATTGGGGGATCGCGGAAGCGTACTTTTTACGGAATTGATGGCTCCCGGGCAACCGACACCAATGCCGAGGATTCTTTGGGGGGCAATAAAGGAATGAAGGATCAAAGCCCGGAGATTAGAAACGAGTTCTTTGACGCAGGCGCGAGTTCCGGAGCCGGTCCTTGTGGGGATCTCTCTTCGCGCGAGGATCTTTCCCTTTTCAGTCCCCAGCGCAATGGAGATCTTCGTTCCGCCAATGTCAATCCCGATCGCATATTTCATATGAAAGATAATCTATCAGTTCATAGATGCTTGTGCAATTGAGATAAACTGTTATAATACCGCCCTTCTTGACAGACTTCCTTCGTGGGCAGGTAGCTCAGTCGGTAGAGCAAGGGACTGAAAATCCCTGTGTCGGGGGTTCAATTCCCTCCCTGCCCAGATTTTTCCATCCATTTCTAATTTGAAATCTGGACTACCCGTTCGGGAAATCGAGGGAATTGAAGGGGCATGCCTTATTTAAAGAGACATGCCCCGACTTTGACCTTATCTTGTCAATTCCGTCAAAATATTACCGAAAAGCAAACTTCCCTGTTCGAATCCGAAAACCGGCGAACTCTTCAGGGAAGTCGTTTGTTGCAAGAAAAGAGAGCTAGCCTCCGCGCCACTCGTAATGCTTGGCCCCGCCACAAAACGCGCAGCAGCTTGCCCCTGGAACCTGCTCAAAAAGGAGGCGTAGGAAACAAGGTTTTGGAATCTAAGAGCCGGGACCACCAGCGATTCCGAAGATTGACTTCCCGATTCTTTTGTCTCCTCTTCGGCGCTACCAGAACCGGGCCGCAATGACGGAGATTCAGGTGTATCCAGAATGGCGATCGGGAAAGCTTCTACTGGTTTTTTATAAAGCACAGCCGCCTCATTGCCTGGGTCCACAGTTTCAACCTCATAGATCCACTCTTCTCCGTTAAAACTGACTGAAACCTCATCTACTCCAAATGGAAGAAACTTATCGTAGGTGCTTGGACCTTTATCCAATTTCACCACCCCAATCTTAATCTCGCTAAGAGGAACTCCTCCGGCCATAAGATCTTTAATGACGGCCATCGCCGAGGTGGTTTCCGCATCCATATGCCCGTCCGTATAAACATACGTATTTCCGTACAAGCTAAGCACAACGCCCGTATAAGGAACCGTCGCCATAGTACAGGCTCCCGTCCAGGTCCTTGAGTCTCTACAACCATCACTCCACATCCCGTCAAAAACTTGAACTAATCCAATCTGCGCGCGTTGGGCCGGAGTAAGGCCGAGTCTATCCGCCAGATCATTAATCGCCTGCTGCGCCCCGGTAGGAAGCTCCTGTTCCAGCTTCATATTCCCCTCTGCATCCCAGTAGGCTTTGTACCTTTTGCCTTCATGATCAAAACGAAGTAGATTTTCATCTGATTCCTTAACAATGATCTGGGCCATAAGAGACACTAACCGGGCATAGTAATACGGTGGCGCGTTCATCCACAAAGCTCCGGTTGGATGAAAGGATGCTTCAAGAGCACTCACCACCCCAAGCAGGCGTTCCCCGTCTACCTCGTATGTTTTTGTCGCAAACTGGAGACATTTCTCACCATCGCAAGCGCTATTGCCATATGTTGCTCTTACGGTCACAGAATCCACAACTCCTTCAGCGGATACTGTAAAGCTTAGATTCAACAATCGAATATCCGCATGGATCGAATTTTCTTCTACAACAAATATTAGATATTTTCCGTCCTTAAGCTCCCAATTCACGCGATACCCTTTTAACATTTCCTTTAGCGTATTCACAAATGTCTGAACTTCGGGAGGAAGTGCAGCAGCCAGAACCAACTTTCCGTCCAAATCGAACTTGATCTTGTATTCTACACCGTCCAAAATCACTGCGCTTTGAGCCGGGAAATCGACAGCTGTAGCATTCCAGTTAGCATCGAAAAAAACGAGCCGATAACCTTCATTGAACCACCCCGGCTTCATTGCATGCCCGTGCTCCTGATAATAAACCCTGTAGCCATTTACTTCTTGACCGTTCTGGAATTTGATGTCGTCCGCTTCGCCGCTTAGCACATCAGGCTGGCCAACCACGATCGATACATTCCCGGCATAGTCATAAACAGCCTTTGCCGTCATAGTGCCATCGGCGTTGCGGGTGTATTCCACGCGGTGCTTATAGTCCCAACGATTGATGCCGCCACCGATATAGACGGTCTTCCGCTGAGCTGCGGCTTCGATCAGCTTCCAGTCATTCACAGAACGGATCTGCCAGATCTCGAGGCCTTCCGCAGACGCGCTTTCCCAAGTACCGATCTTACTGTTGTAAACCCAGTAAGAAGCACCCGTTTTCCGCTGGCCGTTGTAATCAAAACCTTCCCACGCGTTCACTTCGGCAATGACATTCCCTTCGTTGTCATAGTTGTAATATGTCTCCGAGTGATGCGAGGAATAATGATAGTAAGGAGGCATCTTTAACGATATAGAATCATCCACCAGCTCGATCATGTGCGGTTCTTTGACTGGATATTCATAGATCCAATCAATCGGATTATAAATAGGCCACAGAAGATCGGGAATGCGTAAAGGCTGACCGTACTGCCAAATCCGGCGGACGCTCACGAGATCGCGGCCCTTGATATGGACATACTGCTCCTGTCCAAAAGTGTTGCCGCCATAACCGTCGTTCGTGTTCCAGTTCTTGGCTAGGAGATTTCCCTGGCCGTCATAGCTGTACCAACTCTCAGTCTCCGAACGACCGCCGTAGGGATAGGGCATCAAATATTCTGATTGGAGTCTTTTATCTCCAGGGTGGGCCAAGGTATATTCATACGAGACCCTGCCGTTATCTTCGTTCCATGTCTTTTCATGACTGACGAGTGTCTTCCCGTTGATCGTCACATAATCAATCATCCCGCCGGAACGGTAATGCCAATAGTCAGAGCACCAGTCCCCCCCCATGCAAGTATTGGGTTGCATTTCATGGATCATAAAAAAATTTTCGACCGCCCACTCTTTTCTGATCAAATTGCCTTGTCCATCAAAGGTATAGGCTTCCGTAGTGTAACCGCTGTTCAACCAGCCTTCCGTCTGGAAGGTTTGGAGATAAAGGCTGCCGTCTTCTTTTTTGCCGAATTGAACGGTCCAGACGCTATTGTCATCTGTCACGAGAAGAACGCTGTTCGTGCGTGGATCAAAAACCCCTCTAAATTCCTGATCTCCCCATCGAACGACAGCAATCCCCCGCCTGTCAACCGTAACCGAAATCTCCCTGCCTGTCGAAGGATCGGTCACAATGGTCGCAGGAGGCACAACTGGCATAGACGGTAAGGGAGGTTTGGTTATAGGAGGATTAATAATTATAGGGTCAATAATATGATCAGGGATAACACGGTCGGGGGTTAACGAAGGTTCCGGATCTTTAACAGCGACGCTTAAAGGGCTTCCTCCAAGCTGGAACGCTGTGCTGTCCACAAAACCAACGATCCTCTGCGGCGCGGGGGCCAGCGTCGGGGTCTCCGGCTTTTCTAACGCGGCGACGGAAGCGGGCACACTCCCGGACTGGAGTTCTTCGGCAGGCTTCGCGGCCGCCCATCCCGCGGGCACGATCTGCGTTAGGAAAAAAGAAAAGATCAAAAGCCAGGTTGTGTTTCTAAAGAGTAGCGTTTTCATGCTAGTTCCCTCCTTGGGGCAATCGATTTTTTTGCTGCATTCCGGACAAATATCAGAGAAATATTGATAAGCGATCCTTGTCGAGATCAAAACACACCCGCAGGAGGAGCAATGATGGAGATGTCGAGGCCCAGTCACAGGAAAAGCCTCTTCGGCGTGCTGGGCGATAAGAACCTTAGCCCACCACGGCAGCGTCGCGGCGGTAAGCCCAACTTTTCCTTCCGACTTCCTTACTTCTAGCGTTTCGTTTTTCATTTTCTTTTCCTCCTATGTGAAGTGTGCCCTTGAAAGATGTTTTAGACGAAGGAAAAGCGACAAGCGGCGGAAAACAATCGATGGACGGCGGAAAATGTTCTGTGAACGGCGGGGCTAAATTAGACTAGAGGAAAAGGTTTTAAGATCAGAGGCTGGAGGCTACCAGTTACTAAGCTTTGCCTTGAATTCTTTGGCATTGCGGCGAGCGAGGGGGATATGGGTCTTCGCGGGATCTTTCAGGATGAGCTCAAAATTCTCATTAAACATGGGAACGACTTTTTCCACTTTGCTTAAGTTCACAATATAAGCGCGATGGGAACGGGCAAAACGACCGGGCTCCAGTGTTTTCTCGAGCTCTTCCAGCGTCAGATTGACAATGAACTCCTTGTCGGCCAGATGGGCTGTAACCTGTGCAAGGCGGGCATAAAAATAAACGATGTCATTAGGATCGATCAAAACCCTTTCCTTGGAATTAGACCGTCTGCCCACAAGCTTCCGGCTTTGAGTAGCGTAATCATTCCCGAAAGCGGCAAGCTTTTCCCTCATCGGTTTTTTGAGCTTCACCGCTTCCTTCACCCTTTCAAGGGATCTCTGGAGCCGGTCCGGATCATAAGGTTTCAGAATATAATCGATCGCGTGGAGTTCGAACGCCTTGACCGCGAATTCGTTATGCGCGGTCACGAATACAACGACCGGCGGAGTCTCCTGATCTGAAAGCTCAAGCGCGACTTCGATCCCGTTCTTCCCCGGCATGTCAATATCCAGAAAGATTACATCCACGGGCATCGATCTGCTCAGTTTGACGGCCTCGATGCCGTCCGAAGCCTGTGCCACGGTCTTAAATTCCGGGTCTGATGCGATATGTTTCACCAGCCGTTCCAGGGCGAGCGCCTCATCATCCACAACCATGGTCCGTATCATCAGGAGGCTCCCTTCTTTTGCAGAGGAAATTTGACGAAAACACGGGTGCCACGGGCCGGCGCCGACTCAAAAACAAGTCCGTACTCTGGGCCATAAAGACGCTTAAGCCGCTGTTGAATATTCCGGAGACCGATCCCGGTTCCCTCGACTTTGTCCGTCCGTCCGCTCAGAAGATCTTCAAAAAAAACGCCTTCTTTTCCAGCGCCGTTATCCGCGATCTCCATGATGACATAACCTTCCTTCTCTTGTCCTGAGATCTTGAGGGTCCCTCCTCCGGGTTTTCGACGGAGTCCGTGCTTGATCGCATTTTCCACGAGCGGCTGCAGGATCAAGAGAGGGATCTTGAGCGCCAATGTAGGTTCGCTCAATTCAAGGCTTTTTTCCACTTGAAGCGCTTCTCCAAATCTCGCTTTTTCGAGACTGAGATAGGAGTCAATAAAACCAAGCTCATCCCGGAGCGTTACCTGATCCTCCTTACGATCCAGAATATGCCTCAGGAAATCCGAAAGCTTCAGAGTAAGCGATTCGGCCGTCGGGGCGTTAGCCTTCGAGCAAACAGCCGCGATCGTGTTGAGCGCGTTAAAAATAAAATGCGGATTCAGTTGGGCTTGAAGGAACAGAAGCTGTGTTTTGAGAAGCTCCGTCTCCATGTCCTTCTTAATCTCGCTCTGGAGAACCGCGGAGATCACTGCGAAAAAAATCGCAACTCCCAGAGCTTCTAAAAGGGTCAAGAGACCTATGCTGAAAATAATATTCCCCAAGGATAGCGCTCCCGCAAAGGGCAGGTAGACCGTACACCCGTGGGCCAAGCCTACAAACGCGCCGCAAAAAAATCCCCTTTTCCCAGAGCGAATATAGGGATCGACCCGGCCGGCAAAAAGTCCGCCGATCACCGCCGCGGAAAGAATGACCGCGGGGCCTTCCAAAGCGCCGGGATTTGATAAAAGACGGAACAGGGCCATCAAGGCTCCGATAATTATCCCCCAAAAAGGGCCTGTTAAAAATCCTGCCACAGTTGCCAGCACCACTTGCATATCAAAGACCGCCCATACTGAATCACCGTACCGGGAAAGATCAAGCATCCGAAAAACAATACTTACAAATACTGCCAAGAGTCCCCAGACAAAGCGGGTGGCATTCGGAATTTTGTTTATTTTAAGGGCTGTCCGCCAACGGGAGTTTTGTATTAATAGGAAAGCCAGCAATCCCAGAACAGCGAGCTTTTGGAAGATATCGAGAAGGAATTCAAACCAGTAAAGACGGGCCTCCTTGTCGAGATCGTTCGAGAGAGAGGCTTGTCCTTTGGTGAGATCGGCAGCAAGAGAATCGATCTGCCGGCTAGCGGCATCATAATCCGTTCCGCTTAAAGCCTCATGGATCGACTCCATGCGATCGATCGCATTCGCCGCTGGATCAGTCCGAAGATCCGACTGCTCCAAAAGAGATACGAGCTTTTCATAACGGGAGAGAACTTCTTCGCGAGTAGCAGCAAAAGAGAAAGAGGGGGCAAGAGAAAGAAAAACTCCGAAAATCAACAATGAGAAAAATGCAGAACGCCGCAAAAGAACTCCTCCGCAGCCTTTCCGTCGCTACTCGGCAGAGGCCGTTTTCACAAGTTCGTAATTGCCTGCGGCGGTTTCCGCAAAGGGCAGGAATGCGCCGTAGACCTTACCTCTATATCGGATATTTCCACGGCCCTCTTTAGCTTGCGCATAGATCGCCCCCACCGCCTCACGGGTCGCGAGATAATTCTCGACCATTCGCGGCGTCAGGTTGCGAGTATACAAAAGCCACTTCAGGTAGGGATGAAGATTCGCGGGCGGATGAAGCATCTTTTGAGCATAAATAAAATCTTTTCCTATATAAACCGAATCTACCACCAGATAATTTCTACCTTTAACATAAAGCTCTGCGATCGTCATCTCTCGAGCCGCTGTTTGATCCAAAGTCGCGGAAGATGTTTTGACCGGATTAATTTCGGCCGCGAATGCCGTCGCTTCAAGAGGGCTAGAGAGCATTCCATTCGCAAGATTCGTCTGCGCCCGGCTAAAAGCGCTTAAAACAAACTCTTTTGCTTTAACGCTATAGCTCTTCAAGAGACCCTCGGAGTTCCCTGATGCGCGGCTTGCTTCTTCAAGGCTTGTCGTCACCTCTGAAACACGCTTCGCGATCGGCTCATAGAGCCTCACGGCTGCTTCGACAAGCATGTCCGTTGAGCCTGCGGTACCAGCCTGAGATGCGGCCATTCTTTCCCGAAGTTCGTAGGCTTGTTTGATCCACTCATTCAAGTAACCGCTGTAATCGCTGCTTGCGCCGTATCCTTCCGATACTTTTTGAAGCGATTCAATAAATTCATCTAAAATGTTTGGATCTTCCTGCAAAGAACTAACCAAGCCAACATAATCTTCCCTGTTGATCAAAGTCAACATTTCGGAAAAATTTTCTTCATTCTCTGCCCTGGCCATATTGGAGAACACATTGTCAACCAATGCGCTTACCTCTTGCTCGCTAAGCTCTCCCGTGAAAGTTCGGGGGGCGGAGACCAAAGGAGCTTCTGAATTTTCCACCGAAAGCGGTGAAGGATTCCCCCATGCGTTCATGACCGGGTTAACAGGCGGAACTAGGTTTTGGGGAGGAATGCTTTGGGCGTTTCCCGAACTGTCGGCCTGAAGTGCAGGAACCGTGCGAATAGAATTTTCATGGGATGCATTTTCGAATGGCGAAAAAGCTTCCGCGAAGACGAAATGCGGCATGATTAGCGTCATGCAAACCACTACGCAAAAGAAAATCAACATCCGGATTGCCATCCGGCATCCTAAGCCCATTTTCTCCCCCCCCCCCTTTCTCTACCAAAAAAAACCTAACCGACAGGACTGACTTTTACAAAATTTATGATATAGCAAAATATAGCCTTTATAGCAGGATATAACAATCAGACTCAATGCTTGGAGTGATAGGGCTGGTGGTGGAGGATCGTGAGAGCGCGGTAGATCTGCTCCGCGGCGACCACTGCGGCAAGTTCGTGGGGCATCGATATGACCAAAATCAAGCAACTCTTCGCCTCTTGGAACAATCCCAAGGGCAATGCCGATACCGAACGCGTCATGCGCACGATCAAAGAGGATCTCGCTTGTCCCCGTGAATGGGATTTCCCATTCGAATTAGAAAGAGCGTTAAAACTATGGATCCACAACTACAACACCGACTACCCGCATTCATCACTCGGGTATCTGATACCGGAACAATTTGAACAAAAACATCAGCGCATCATCAGCAGTACTTTAGTACAGCCAAAAACCGAGCGCAGTCCTACACTTTTTGTCCATTGACTAATGGGGGGCATTACATCTGAGCTCCTCGGAAGGCGAGTATCATCGATACTGCACTTGGGGGCAGAAGGAAGTGGGAGGCATTACAAACGCTAGACTGAATTATTTGATTGCGCTGAGTGAGGAGCTGTTTGCTGTAAAATCCCTTCACCGAATACAAGCGTTACTCCAGAAGGCACTACCAGAGCGTCCCTGTTAATGACACCTTCACCCGTAACCTCAATCACCCCTCCGGGCCATGCTTCGGCGAGAGCCTTTTGAACCGCAACAACTCCCCCCCTCACATTCACAAATTGCTCATACGAAACCAACTGCCCGTTCCGATATCGATAATCCAGAAGCACTATCCCCGATAAGTTCTGGATCACCACACGAGTCGGCGGTCCCTGGAGCGGGATCAATGTCTCGACGCTGACGGGCGGTTTCCCAGCCTCCATGATCTTGGCTCTTTGCGCGATCCGGCCTTGCGCATCGTAACTTACCGCAATACACGGGTAGGTCATCCCGGGATTCGCTAAGACTCGCGAAGAACCCTGGAGCACATTGATCTGAGCTCTTAAGATCTGTTCTTTTTCAGGCCACCCTTTCTGACTTTCCAGCAGCTCCATCATAGATTTAATGATCATCTCATTCATGACAAAAACGGGTATTTCCTGATCGGGATACTTATTGAGGAAATACACAGGCCTTGTCACGCCCTCGTTCTGCCATGTAAAAATAGATCCATCCGCATCCAACGGGATATGAACGCCGATAACCATTTGCCCATCCCTAAGCTGAGCTTTGGCTTGCGCCGCCTGGCTCGCTTGATAATAGGGATAATTTCCCGTAGCTGGATCGTAAACAAAAAAACCCATCCCCCAGAAAACATTTGACTCAATGCGAGTAATATTCTCCTCTTGAACCCCGTTATCCACTCCAGCAACAAAGTGGCTATGATGGACAAATTCATGCTGGATCGTCATTTTAAAAACATCCCATGCCTCCGGCCCCGCGCTCATAGTCCACTCAAGAGTCCCTGCCGCCACAGCCATTCCGAAATCCGCGCCTTGTCCAGTACCTCCCGTCCCCGTATCATAGAAACCATCAGGTTGTACAAAGAATGACCGCTTCCAGTAATCCGGATTAAAGAAAGACTGGAATGTCGAATCCCCATTTTGGACCGCAACATCCAAGAGTTCGTCCATGGCTTTTTCAATAAAGGCCCGCTGCTCTGCAGGCAGATCGAAAAAATGCACCCACCCTTCATGAATTCCAGAAATATATCCACCTTGGGAGTTATAAAAATTCCTGAAATGAAGCACTCCCTGCGAATTATAAACATCCACAGATGCAGGGACCTGGCTGATCGGTGTTGACCCATAGACCGCCATGCTTGTCATCTTGCCTTGTGCGTCCAGAGAAAACTCGCGGATCAGGTTCCCATTGACATCAAAATGTTTTAACGCCGATGGGAAAACAACTGAACCTGCCGGAGCATAAAGTTGCGGCAGGCTGTCCCAGTTATACTGGAAATAAATAGTCTTGGTCATGGCCCCGTTCGCGTCATAATAAGTCTCGGAATTCGGGGTGTTTGACCCTTGAGGATACGCCACCACTTTGACAGGAAGTTGAGACATCGGCACCACACCATAAACCGCCATACTCGTAATCTTCATGTCCTTATCCACCATGAATTCACGAATCAGCTTCCCGGAGGCATCATAACTCTTAAGCGTAGCAGGAAGCACCAACGATCCTTCCAACGCCTGAACCTCCGGAAGACTATCCCAGTCATATTGATAGTAAGTCACAAAACCGCTGACAGATACTATCCCCGACGCATCGTAATTAGTAAAGTGACGAGTCGTCAAAACACCATTCGCGTATCGATAATCATCCGCAGACTTGGTCACGCCGTTCGAATGATAGGTCCTTATGACATGCTGCGCTTTCACCCCCGCAGCATCATAAACGGTGGAATAACTGGCGCTTAGCACGCCTTTTACATATTGATAATAAACAGTCTTGAGAACAGTCCCTTTTGCACCATACCGAATCTCGGAATAAAGACTTCCCGTACTAAGTTCAAAAACTTTAACCACATCAGCGGCTATGGGCTGCTTTGGGGAAGGCATTCTAGAAAAAATCAATGCGGGACCTTTAGGGCTTAAAATAAAAGTCTGCATTTCTCCGATCTTTTGATCTTGGGAATAAATTTCAGTCCTCGAAGAAACGGGGGATGTATTTTCAGGGATCCAAAACTTTTGCATGGCTGTCGGGTTCAAAGCCTTAATCTCACACTGGTACCCGATCACATTCCCCGTTTTGCTCATTACTTTGTAATAAACGGAATCGTAGGCCATCCAATTCAGCGCCTTTCTAGCAAGATCCCGATCAGCCCCGCTCAAAGTCGAATTTATTAACTCTCGAATCTCATCTCTGGAGATCACTTCAAAATAGGTGTCTCCTACCACCATTTGAAGTCGCACCTTATTGTTAGAATCGCTATAAGCCTCATAATTCGCATTTCCTAAAGTAAAATGAACTTTCCCTGCGCTACTCACAACCGTTCCAAAAGGCTCATTGATTTTGATCTGTTTCAACAGATCAAACACCACTCTATCGCTCAGCCCTAGAGGCTTCATCTTTCTCATCGCATCCATCAAAATATTCCCCTTAACAATGACCTGCGGAGCTCCCATAAAAGCCATATCTGAAATTTCTAACCGCGGCGTCTGCCCATCCAAAACAATAAAAAATCTGATAAACCTAAGTGTCCCATTCTCATGATCGCCAGCGTTGTAAAATCCGTAATATCTCCCATCTCCAACGGAACTAAGATTATCCCCAAGACCAGGCACAAGACCGTTGGCATATTCCCGCGCTATGGAAGGAACCGACAATATCTGGATCAATTTTACATTCTGGGCACTATCTCGATAGACTCTATAATCCTTCCCCTCCTTTGTAAAAAAGATCTCTCCAGAGCCGGAACTGGTCACCTTGATTTTTTCAACAAGCATGACCAATTTGTCCTGGTCCGTAACAGCCCCCAATTCTTTCAGGGAATCGAAAAGCGTTTGAGATTCTGGCCGTCCCACTACGGCACTGTCTGTTTTTTTGAATATCGTAACAACAGGCGCAGGGTCTTTCCCTTCAGCATTCACCCCCTCATAAAAAGAAAAAGCCAGCCAAAGGCCAGGGCTCTGCACCCTAACGCCATACCGACCTTCATTTTCGTAATAATAAAGGTAACTCGAGTAATTATTTTCTCCATGCTCATTGAGCTTTTCCAAAAAATCTTTGACGAAATTACTCACAAAAACAGAAAGAGGATTGAGCAAGATCGCGGTTCCGGTTTGTCCCTCTTGATTTCCGAAAGGAACAGTCGCTTCATACTCGTACTTCATCGAATTAGCTCCTGCCCTGGATTCAAAATCAAATTTCACAACAGTGTTCCCAGAACAATTGCCAGGGATTGAAGCTGTACACATAATATTCGGCTGGCTACTAGCGTTTTTAAAAATGAGCCCCCCCACTATTTCGGTTTTTCCTAAAAGATCAATCAGAGCTGCTTCAACGGCAGCCATCATTGGGCCTCTTATCCCTCCATATCCACTTTCAAAAAACTGGCTTTCTTTGCTATTGAGAGAATCCCCATAAAAATCAACCTTCACTTGCTTTCCATCCGGGCGTGTAAAAATAGCCTCAATAATTGTTTTCTGCATCTTGCCATTCCCGAACACATCAACATCTCCATAAAGATATTCCACAGTCGATCCGTCAGCCCGTTCTTCCTTGATAATCCGCCCTTCTTCGTCAAATTCACGCGACACGATTAACCGTCCATTCGCATCATACTCATATGATGTTCTTGAACGATCCGGAAGCACTTTAGCTACAAGCTGATCCTTGGCGTTCTTCCAAACCTCAGGAGTAACAGCGAGATGGGTCCCAATGCTTTTGCTCATGCTCCCAACTAAATTTCCGTCCGCATCATAAAAATTGTAATGTGTCGCTCCTCCCCGCAACCCGCCCCCCGTAACAACACCCGAAACTACATCGGCTTTCAGGATCGCTTTCGCTTGCTCTAAAATCTCGGTAGAGACAATGATCGTCTTCGACAAAAGCGCGGCCTC
>CAZGCC010000037.1:0-8728 GCA_964524195.1 uncultured bacterium
GAGGGCACGGATGTGATCGTGCCGTGCGGGACGACCGGAGAATCCGCGACGATGTCGCATCAGGAGCACCGCGACACAATGACCTTTGTCGTGGAATATATCAACCATCGGATCCCGGTGATCTGCGGGTGCGGGTCGAACAATACCACGGAAGCTCTCGGACTGGTTCAGCACGCCAAAAAGATCAAAGCCGACGGCGTTCTGGTCGTGACGCCTTATTACAATAAGCCGACGCAAGAAGGGCTCTACCGTCATTATGAGTATCTGGCCCGTCATGCGGACATTCCGATCGTGCTTTATAATGTCCCGGGTCGAACGGGTGTTTCGATCGCGCCGGAAACCGTGGCGCGGTTGTCCAAGATCGACACCATTGTTGCGATCAAGGAAGCGAGCGGCAGTATGGATCAGGCGGATCAGATCATGCAACTCTGCGACATGCCGGTTCTTTCGGGCGAGGATTCCCTGAATTTTCCGTTGATCTCGATCGGCGCCCGGGGCGTGATCTCGGTCGTGGCGAACATCGCGCCGCGACTCGTCAAAGGAATGGTCGCGGCCGCGCTTGAGGGCAACATGGAAGAAGCGCGCTCGATCCATAAGACGCTTTATCCGGTCTCCAAAGCCGTGTTCATTGAAACCAATCCGATCCCGGTCAAAACCGCGCTGGGGATGATGGGGAAGATCAAGCCGGAGTTCCGGATGCCGCTTTGCGAAATGAGGCCGGAGAATAAAAAGAAGCTCACGGAAGTTCTCAAAAAACTGGGAGTGATCTCATGATCAAGCTCGTCATAGCGGGCGCCGCGGGGCGCATGGGAAAGATCCTGTTGCAGCTTGCAAGCCGCGACAAGGCTTTCAAGATCGTCGGGGGGCTGGAGCAGCGAGGGCATGCCGCATTGGGTCAGGACCTTGGGCCGCTCATTGGCCGGGATCTGATGGGCGTGAAAGTCACCCAAGACGCGACCGCCACGCTCAGGAACGCGGATGTTCTGATCGATTTCAGCCATTTTTCGGCCATTCCCGAAAATCTTGGCGCCGCGATCAAGACGCGCACGGCGTGCGTGATAGGGATCACAGGAATCCCGGAGACGATCCTTCGGAAAATAAAAAATGCGTCCCGGAAGATCCCGATCGTTCAATCGCCCAATATGAGCGTGGGCGTGAATCTTCTTTTCAATCTGGCAGCCTTGGCAGGGAAGGCTTTGGATGAAAGCTATGATCTCGAGATCACGGAGGTCCATCACCGGATGAAGAAGGACGCGCCGAGCGGTACCGCGCTGAAGCTTCTGGAGATCCTTCTTGAGGCCCGAGGCCGGGATATGAAAAAAGATGTGATCTATGGCCGTCAAGGTGAGACCGGGGTCCGCGAAAAAGGAAAGATCGGCGTGTTCGCGCTCCGTGGCGGCGATGTGATCGGGGATCACACCGTGTCCTTTCTGGGGGACGGGGAGAAGATCGAGCTCGTCCATAAGGCCTCCTCACGGGAAGCCTTCGCTCGGGGGGCCCTCTTAGCCTCAAAATTCCTTGCGAAAAAGAAGCCAGGTCTTTATCATATGCGCAATGTGCTCGGCATGGCCTAGCAAGGATAGCGTTTCCGTTTCTCTAATCTTTTCAATGTGTTACAGCCCAGGAAGGACGCGCCCAGAGGGCGCGGGATTCCTTGCAGTCCATTCATGCGAAGCGTGAATGAGGTGTTATCCGCCAAAAATCGCGGCGGATCAAATTCCTGTAACAACTTACGCACCGTAATGTTGCACATTCATTTGACAACAAAAGAGAAGAAACTCACCTGCGATGACGGTTAAAAAAGTTTTAACTATTTTCATCGCCCTCTCTCTGCTTGCGATCTCCGCGGCTTTTGCCGGTGACACGGTCCCGGTCGTAACAGCGTCCTCCGAAGAGGCAATTCTTGTAGAGACTCCCCTTGACGAAAAGCTGGTCGCTCGCCGCGCTGCAGAAAACTCTTCCGCGGTTTCACCCGCGGCGGCAATAACTCCGATCGTTTCTGGGGCCGGGGCAAAGCCCATGGCCAATCTTTTTGCGGAGCATTTCTTCGCTCCCGCGCCGCAAAAGCTTGATCATAAGATCACGGAAGTCCGGGGATTCTCCATTCTCAAGACCCATTCTCGCGAACAGAACGCCGAGTATTCCATCGTGACGGATTTTGGCGGTGGGGTGGTGAAGTCCCGTTATCTTTCCGGACTGAAAGATACGAAGTCGATCGACGATTACATCAAGAAAAACCTCAAGTCCGCTAATTTTGAAGGCGCCGAGATCCGTCAGCTTTCGGTCCCGGATGCAAAGGGCCAAGCTGCAGATCTCTATTGGATCGGGGATAAATCCTTTGTGACGCCTGAAGCCGCCACCGCCGAGGTCCTTTCGATCAAGGCCGCGGTTGAGGCTCGGGGCGGTAACTTTGCGGAAGCCGTACGGGCCGCACCGGTCTATATCCCTGAAGCAGAAAAACCGATTGAGATCAAAACGCCCGCGCAGTTCCAGAAAGAAGAAGAGCTCATCCTCAAATTCACCGATCAGATGGGGATCGGTGAGAAAATGTTCGGAGTTTTCCAGGGAGTTCCGTGCGGTGAGAATATCACCTGGCAGTCCTTCGGCGAGACCAGCTGGCGCATGACCAACCTTGCGTCCAATCATTTCGACACGCAGGTGGGTTACTGGACCAATCGTTTAGTCTTTAAAGGGATCCGGTTCCCGCTTCACACGATCGATCCGTTCATTGAAAGTACGGTCAGCATGGATTCCACTTCGAACCCTGGGTCCAATAATTTACAGCTTTACGCCGGTTTGGAATGGCGGCCGCTGGCCCGCAATGCCTGGCTTTACAATTTCAGACCGTTCGGGGATATCCCCATTCTGGAGTGGATGCGCAATTACCGTTTTTACATTAAGTACGGGGATGTGAAAAACATCAAGGCGGAGATCCAGAACGCCAAAGACTATGATCTTATCTGGGGAGTCTCGATCTTCTACGAATGGGGTACGGAACTGCCGCCTTTGGACGAGACCAAGCCCGTCAAGTTCACGGACTATATCCGCCAGTATGTCTGGGGCGAATATTACGGGAATTACTTCGTTTCCAAGACCGGGTTCAGCTCCGAGAAAAGTTTCAATGCCTTCATCGCGAATTCTTCCATCATTATGGGCATCAAACTTCCCGGCATCCCGATCCCTCACAATTACATCAATGACGAGATCGTTCTGATGCCGTACCTTCGTTTTGAACATGTCAATAACGCGGAGTTTTCGTTCTGGTACCAGAACCAGTATTTTATTTCCGCCGGGTTGCGATGGATGCCGTTCAGGACTTACAAGTGGAAAGAAAACGAATGGCTTTCCAAAACGGCCGTTTTCGGGGAATGGTGCGGGATCGGTGGGGCCCAACGCGTCAAACAGAACGGCGAAGTGCCGAACCTTCCCACCACCGATCTTCGTTTTGGTGTCAAATTCTCCAGCCGGCGGTTCTGATGATCTCAAACTTCAAATTCCACATCTCAGAAAAAGGGAACAAGAGCCGTTGCCGGGCTTCTCTGCTTCTTGGGACATTCTCGTTTTTTCTTCTGACATCTCCCTTTGCTTTCGCAAATACTATCGGTAATCCCAGCTTCGAAGAACCTATAGGCAATGGCACGGGAGGGAACTGGGATAATACGAACGGGGCTATTCGGGCTACTCCTGGAGATGCCAATTATCCAGTGGCTTCGGTTCTCCCGGCTCCCAACGACCATTTTAATCAAGTCCCTCCCCAAGGAACGCATCTTTTGATCCTGCCTGGCAATGTGGGGAGATTTACATTTCAGACCAAAGATGGTGTTAGCGAAGGTGATTATGTTGTTTTCAGCGGGTATGCCCAAACGGATTCTATCGGGGATGCCAATCTCAAGATCGAATTCAAGAAAATAAACCCTGATGGATCCGATACATTGATCAGCAGCGTTTCGCTGGACGCCGCGCAAAAAATAAGCGCCGGGACCGCTCCGCCGGGAGCGCTTGGCGCGGATAACCCGTTCGTGTTTTTTTCTACCGCGGGTATTGCGCCTGAGGGGACTCAGCGCATTGTCTTTGTTATCGAAACGGACGGTTTGGGAGGAGCTGGTTCGAAGCTTTTGATCGATCAGATGAACGGAGAGATCAATCCTGCAAAGTTGACCTTGGCGGTTTCCAAGCGCAATGTTTCTCCCGGGGATGCCGTTGGCGTTAATGCTCATTTCAGGAACGCTTCTGGAAATTCCTACCAAAGCGTCAAAATGCGTATCAATATCCCGCAAGGGTTTGATTACGCCCAGAAATCCGTTCGCGTGAACGGCCGTCAAGCAAGTTATCAGAAAGGTTCCATTCTGGTGGATGTGGGAAGCATGGCTCCGAGTGAAGAGATCACCGTCAGCTTTGTCGCGCTTGTTACAAGCGGGGTCCAGATCGGGAAGCAGTACTCCCTTGAAGCCGTTCTCAGCGGAGATGCCGTGGCCCCGGATCCTTTGGGCGGGCCGGATGTCCTTTACCCTGGACAACTGTCCCAAAAAGCCAGTGTCAAGCTGACCACCCAGAACGATCCGGTATTCGAGCAGGGGACGATCATTGGGAAAGTTTTCAACGATCTGAACCAGAACACCGTTCAGGACTGCGGTGAAGAGGGCGTTCCGTGGGTGCGCCTTTACACGGAAGAAGGGATCGGTATCGTGACCGATGAAAACGGTCTCTACCATGTTCCCGCCGTGAATCCCGGACGGCATGTCGTGAAGATCGATGGCCACAGTCTTCCTGAAGGAACCAAATTCATCACCGAAGAAGCCTATCTCGTCAAGACAACGCCGGGCATTATGAACAAAGCTAATTTCGCCGTGCTCCTGCCGCCCTCCGGCATTCCCGACAATTTCAAAAAAGATCTTTCAGTGATGGTCACGCAAGGCGTGGATGTCTCAAGGCCGACGCTGGACATACGGATCACTCCGGATGTCCTGAAGCTCGGAGTCGGCGTTCTTGAAAAAGAGCCCGTGTTCACTTTTGACAATAACTACGGAAAATTCATCAAGAAGTGGACCGTGGAGGTTCGCGATGAACTGGGCCGTCCCGTTTGGGTCGGGTACGGGATCGGACAGCCGCCGCCGGAAGTGACCTGGACCGGGATCGCGGAATCGGGGCTTTTGATCACGCCCGGAATTTATTCCTATCAGCTCAAGGTCCGGGATTCGAAAAACCGCGAAGACTGGACCGCGCTCAAGTTCTTTGAGGTCATGACCAAGTTGAGCCCGAAAGGGAACAAGAACTATCACCCCGAGATCCCGCCGGTCGGTGATTTCAATCTTTTTAAAGACGGCAAGCGCAGTATCCCGCTTATTGCCAAGCCGACGGTGCGTGTGCAGGGAAAAACCAAGCCGGAAAATCAGATCAAGATCAACGAAACTCCTGTGAGCGTGGACGGTGAGAGCGGCATGTTCCAGAAGGAGTTTTTCGTGGAGCCGGGTGAATACGATGTCCGTATTTCCGCGACGACGCCTGAAGGAGAAACTACGAGTTTTAATAAAAAGATCACGGTCAAGGACAGCACCTTCTTTATGGTCGCCTTGGGAGAGGAACAACTCGGACAGAATTGGGCCAGCGGCGCGCTGGAGGCCGCGGATTCAAACGCTTACCGGGACGGGTTCACCGAGGAAGGCCGCGCGGCTTTTTATCTGAAAGGGAAGCTTAAAGGAAAATTCCTTGTGAAGGCGCATTACGATACCGCGAGTGAAGGGAACGCTCTTTTTACCAATCTGAATCCGAATGATTATTATCCGATCTACGGAGACGGTTCGACGCGCGACTATGACGCGCACGACACGGCCCAAAAATTGTATATCCTGGTGGAGATGGACAAATCTTACCTGAAGTGGGGAAGTTTCAAGACCGAGTTCACCGATACGGAACTCGCCACCTACAACCGCACTCTTTCGGGGCTCAAGGTCAATTTTGATACTGTGGCGAGTACGGTGTACGGAGATCCCCAACGAGGCTTCAAGGTTTTTGCCGCCGACTCGACGAGCCAGGCGGATCACAATGAACTTTATGCCACCGGGGGTTCTCTTTTTTACACGCGCAACCGCAACATGATCGAAGGTAGCGAAAAGATCCGTGTCGAGATCCGTGACAAGATCCAGAATATGACCGTGGCCAGTTACGATCTTCAGGAAGGCCTGGATTATGAGATCGATTATCCGGAAGGCCGCATCCTGCTTTCCCGGCCTCTTTCGTCAGTAGCCGCTACGGATACTTTAACCTCCACCGATATTCTGGACGGCAGTCCTGTTTATTTGATCGTGGATTATGAATATGATCCGGGGACTGACACCAAGATCCCGAATCGTGGTATCCGCGGTTATACCTGGGTGGGCGATCACTTGAGGATCGGCGCGACCGCGGTTGAAGAAAAACGCTCGGGTGGGGATTATGATATGCGCGGGGTGGACGCTATGATGAAATTTGGCCGTAATACCAAGATCACTGCGGAGTACGCGACGACGATCAATCAACAAATGGGAACTTCGGTGTCGTATGACGGCGGCATCAGTTACGCGGACCTCGGGTCCTTGAGCCGGGAAAATACCAAGCCGGTCAACGGAGCTTACCTGATCCGCGCTTCTTCCGAACCCGTTAAAGGTCTTCAAACGACGGGCTACCTGCAGGGTCTTCAGCCGCCTTTTTCGAATGGATACATGCGCAGTCAGGAAGGTCTTCAGAAATACGGGATCGAAACGCGGTACAAGATCAACGATGATCTGGCCGTGAGATATCGCTATGATCATAGCGGGGTGGTCGGGGAACTCGAACCTCTCAACCAGGAAGGGATCGAAACGCCCTACAAGGACCTCGGCGTTCATACCGCGCAGGTCGTCTATGATGACGGGCAATATCTTGCCGAACTCGAATATCAGCGCCGGAATCCTTCCAGTTCCAAGGACACGGTCGATTTTGTTCCCACGATCATGAACCAGATCCCTTTCAATAACGGGGTCACCGGGAAAGTGGGCTATCACATCAACGAGCGGTTGCTTCCCTATGTAAAAGTGCAAACCGCGTTCGGTGGAAAGAATGACCATCAATTCGGCGGCGGTGTCCGGTATGAAGTCATGAATAACCTTTTTGCCTACCTGGAAGAAATGATCGGGCCTTTGGGTGATTCGACCTATTTCGGGTTCGAACGACAACACGGCAATGGCGCCCGTACTTACGCGAACCTTCGCTCCTTCGATCGTGGGATCGGAGAGAAAACGCTCGCCACCGCGATCGGGAATTCATTCGCGCTCTCCGAAAAATCCCGCATGTATTCGGAGCGCGAATATTCGTCCTATCAGGGGCAGGACAGCTTTGCCGACATTCTGGGCTATGAGGGCAAGGTCGGAGATCATTGGGATTATGGCGGGAAATTCGAAAGGCGCCGTCTCTCCAATTCCAGCGTGCAGCTTCTCAATGCTTCCGCTGCGGAAGCGCTTGCGGCCAATACAGCGTCCAATATCGTCGGTGGAAATTTAGCCTATGCGGATGGCAAGAAGCTACGGGCCCGGACTTACTGGGAATACCGTTATGACCAGCACGATCCCAAACTGGGACAGATCGTCACGCGCAATTCGCTAAGTTATCAGCTGAACGAAGATGTTTCATTCCTTACGAATTTTAATTATGGGGATGCGCGCCAGTATGACCCCGGCAATAACCCCGCCACTTTTATGGAGTTTACGACCGGTTTTGCGATCCGTCCGATCAAGCTGGACAAGTTCAATATGCTCGCCCGGTATACTTATCTCAAGGATCTCGGCGCCGACCAGCAATATGATAACGGTTATTACGACGGTTTTCAGTCCGATCAGACGGCCCATATCCTGGCGACGGATTTTGCCTACGATCTGAACCGCTATTTCGGGTTCGTCGAGAAGCTAGCCTTCAAACGGTCCACGCTTCGTACTTCGGCAAGCGATATCGTTTCAGTGAATACCTTTCTTTCCGCGAACCGGGTCAATTTTCATGTGACGCGCAAGTGGGATCTTGCGCTGGAGTACCGGATCCTGATGCAGTCATCCTCGCTCGATACCCTGAAAAGCGGGGCTCTGGTCGAGATCGACCGGGAATTTTATGAGTATGTTCGCCTCGGGGTAGGGTATAATTTCACGGACTTTAGCGATGACCTTCGCAATGCGAATAATTTTAAGACCAACGGTCCTTTTGTTCGCATGACCGGAAAATTCTAAGCCCCGTTAGAGATCTGGAATTTCTTAAAACGGGAAGCGTGACTTTAGGAACAAAATTAACTTTTAAAATGATCCCGAGGTTTACTTTAAATCTCTAACGGGGTAAGGAGAAACACCATGAAAATTCTTTCTCGTCTTATGCTTGTCTTGGCACTCGGATTGATGGCGGCGGGTTGCAATACTGTCGGGGAAGTGTTGCCGCCCAATGACGAAGTGCTCATCTATCCGCTTTCGTATGACCTGACTTATCTGCGCACGATGGAGGCTCTGGATGGGCAGGGCCACTGGCAGCTTGAAGAAACAGACAAGGAAAAAGGTCTCATCAGCGTGCGCGACACGAACTACAGTCGTCTGGACGATGCGGATCTTCGGACTATTACTTTTGCCATCAAGCGCGTCGATCGCGGAACGACTTCGGTCTCCATTGATCCCGAAAGCCAGAAAGTTTTTGGCGGCGCCGAACTTATGAAGGCGGTCGGGGCAGCCTTAGCGCGCGAGAT
>CAZGCC010000037.1:8828-14056 GCA_964524195.1 uncultured bacterium
CCTCCCTTGAATGCGATCTTTCTCCGTGGGATCAAGACCCACAATTTAAAGGATTTCGATCTCAAGCTTCCTCACCGGAAGCTCTATGTCATAACTGGGGTTTCCGGATCCGGGAAATCCTCCCTCGCTTTTGATACTCTCTATGCAGAAGGTCAGCGCCGCTACATAGAATCCGTTTCCGCGTATGCGCGGCAATTTCTTGAGCGCATGTCCAAACCCGATCTGGGATCCGCGACAGGGATCCCTCCGGCGCTTGCCATTCAGGCCAAGAACACGATCACCAATGCCCGTTCCACGGTCGGGACCCAAACCGAGATCAATGATCACCTCCGGGTTTTATTCGCTCGAGCGGGCCGTTTGAGATGTCCTGCCTGTCGTGTCAGAATAGAAAAATACGATCCTTCCCGGGTTGCTTTCAGGCTCATGGCGGATTTTCCGGGCAGCGAAGCACGCGTTGCGTTTCAAATCACACTTGGGAAAAGAGGACCTAGATATCTCCGTGAGTCTCTGGAGGAACTGGAACGGCAAGGTTTCAGCGAATTTTTTCATGCGAGGGGCTGGCTTTCCTCAGAGGATCTTGCCAAGAAAGCTAAAGAGCTCAAGGAATTCTGGGTAAGCGTTGACCGCGTCAAGATCACCGGCGCGAACAAAGAACGGCTTACGGATTCCCTCGAACAGGCATTCCGTTCAGGGCGCGGGGAAGCGCGCGTTTGGGTTGGCGGAAAGGCTCTGGAATTCTCCGAAAAGCTGCGTTGTTTTTCTTGCGGCCGTTCCTTTCCCGAGCCGGTCCCGAATCTCTTCTCATTTAACAGTCCGCTTGGCGCTTGTCCTTCCTGTCAAGGGTTTGGCCGCGTGATCACCGTGGATTGGGATCTGGTGGTGCCGGATACCCGGAAGTCTATCCACGATGGCGCGATCGAGCCTTGGACCAAGGCAAGCACCCGCTGGGAGCAAGGGCAACTTCTGGATTTTTGCCAGCGCAAAAGGATCCCGACCCGCGCGCCTTGGGCGGAGCTCAAGCCCCAGTACCGCAAATGGATCCTTCATGGCTACGATAAAGAAGATGATTTCGCGAGCGTCCAGGATTTTTTCGATTACATGAACAAGAAGACCTACAAGATGCATGTGAGGATCTTTCTCAACCGTTACCGCGCGTACTCGCCCTGCGAGACCTGCCATACGACCCGTCTCAAGCCTGAAGCGATGGATTTTTTGATCGAGGGCAAGCCCCATTCTCCATCAGAAGAATTAAAGGTTAATGGGGCTAGTCCCAATACCTATCGATTTCCACACGGTGGAAATTGGGGCAATCCTGACTACCATAAAGGAAAAGAAGATGAAAGTCAGGATAGTCCTGGCAACCTTTCAGGAAAAGAAAATAGAAGCCAGGGCAAGAACATCGCGGAAATCCAGGCTCTGAGCGTCGAAGCATTGCTCCGGTTCGTTGAAACGATGAACCTTACGCCGGAGGAGCAAGAGAAGGTCGAGCCCGTCCGGGAGGAGCTTCTCAGCCGCGTGCGATTCCTCAAGGAAGTCGGACTCGGTTATTTGACGCTCGATCGGATGTCCCGCACGCTTTCCGGCGGGGAAGTGGAACGGATCCACCTCGCGAGTTCGCTAGGATCCGCTTTGGTGGACACGCTTTATGTTCTGGATGAGCCTTCGATCGGACTTCATGAGCGGGACAATCAGATGCTGATCGCGCTTTTGAGAAAACTTCGCGATCTTGGGAACACCGTCGTGGTGGTCGAGCATGACCGGACCATGATCTGCGCGGCGGACTCGGTGATCGATCTGGGCCCGGGGGGTGGCGCGAAAGGAGGCGAGCTTCTTTTTCAGGGAAGCGTGGAAGATCTTAAAAAGCACCCGGGCTCATTGACCGGCGATTATCTTTCAGGGAGGCGAGAACTTGAACGAAAGCCACGCGTTGCGACTTCCCCAAAGCATAAGATCGCGGTTCAGGGCGCGAAAGCGCATAACCTTAAAAATATTGATGTCGAGATCCCCCTCGGGCAGTTCACCGTCCTGACCGGCGTCTCCGGTTCCGGGAAAAGTTCGTTCCTCTATGAGATCCTTTACAACCATTTTCTTAAGTTCAAGGGCCGTCCGGTGTCCCGGGAAGAACTCGGGACGGTGAAGAAGGTCCGAGGCTTCGAGTCACTGTCGGAGGTGGTCTTGATCGATCAGTCGCCCTTGGGCCGTTCGCCGCGCTCGAATCCCGCGACTTATATGAAGGCCTTTGAGGATATCCGCAAGATCTTCGCTTCCACGCCGGAGGCCAGGCGGGAAGGCTTTGATGCGGGCCACTTTTCTTTCAATGTCGAAAAAGGCCGGTGCCCCGCCTGCGAAGGCGACGGAGCGATCAAAGTGGAGATGCATTTTCTCGCGGATATTTTCGTTCCGTGTGAGGAGTGCCAGGGAAAACGGTTCAAGCGCGAAGTGTTGGAGGTCCGCTATCAGGGGAAGAATATCGACGAAGTTCTCAATATGACCGTCGATGAGGCGCTGGATTTTTTAGGCCACCACAAAGGACTTGTCGAAAAACTTTCCATCTTGAAAAAAATCGGTCTTGGGTATTTGCGGCTCGGGCAGCCGACGCTGACGCTTTCGGGCGGGGAGGCGCAACGGTTGAAACTTGCGTTTGAACTTTCCGGGGGTGCTTCCGGTCCATCGCTTTATCTTCTGGATGAGCCGACAACGGGACTTCATGAGGATGATGTCCGCCATCTGATCCGCGCTTTTGAAGAGCTTCTGGACCGGGGTCACTCTCTTCTGGTGATCGAGCACCATCTGGGTCTGATCCGCCTTGCGGACCATGTTATTGATCTGGGCCCTGAGGGTGGCGACAAGGGCGGGGAGGTTGTTTACCAAGGGGATGTCCCCGGGCTGATGGCGTGTGAGCGGTCCTATACGGGGCAATGCCTTAAAAGACGGCTTGAAGCATGAAATTGCGCGATCGGGTTGATTTGCAGTTAGGAGTTTTATCGAGTATCTTTTTCCTATGAGTAAAAGAGCGTGGTTTTTCATTTTTGTAAGTGTTTTAGCGGGTCTGAACCTGGCTGCGGTCCGCAAGGCGGAGGATCCTATTCGGGACACCCAGACCAACCCGATCCTTTACCAACAGAAGATGGAAGAAGAAAAGGACGGGAAGAAAGGTCCTTTGCTTTATAGCGTCAAACATAATCCTCACGACAACTTTTTTTCAGATCCTCCGTATCAAACCGCTAAGGATGCTCCCGTCAAAAAAGCAGCGATTGAGGAATCGGTGGCTCCTGATGAAACCGCGGGATGGTGGGAAGAACAGCCCTCGGATTTACAGCCCGTATCCGCTGATGAAAAATGGGCGGAGCCTGCGGGAGAGGAAAAAGCATCCGAAGATTCAGCGGTCTCGGATCAGTCCGTCAAAGGGGACGATTACTGGTGGTGATTAGAAGCTCGGGAAATGTTGAACGGGTAGCGCAATAGTTTCGTGTTTAACATTCCCCGTTAGCCGTTCCCCGGGAAAAGGGACAGGCAGGGAGGATTGCCTGTCCCTTTTCTCAAGAGAAAGGCTTTTCTGCCGAAATTCTGCAAGTGTTTAAAAGCAATAAAAAGGGTATAATACGCGGCATTGTCCTGGGGGGATCCCCATCAACCTTCGCTCAAAAAAGGTGGTTTTTTTATGAATAAATGGCGTCGCTGGAAATTATTCTTTCTGGACCATTGGGTCAAGGTCGCGATCATCTCTGCGGCCGCGATCCTGATCCTGGCTTCGATCTGGGGCATGGCCTCCCTCGAAAGCTATTACCGGAACATCACGCTCGCGCAATTGCCGCTTCAGATCCTGATGGTCATCCTCAACTCCGTGATCTTCGTGTACCTCTACATGATCATTTTCCGGGGGGGATTTTCGAAGCTTGAGAAAAAAAATATCAAATCCCAAGATGTGGCCGTCAGGTTTTCCGATGTGATCGGGATCGATGAGGCGAAGGACGAGTGCTGGGAAGTGGTGCAGCTGATCAAGGACCATGCGCGCCTTAAAAAGATCGGTGGCAAGATCCTCCGCGGGATCCTGATGATGGGGCCTCCGGGATGCGGGAAAACCTATCTGGCGAAGGCTATCGCGACCGAGGCCGGGCTCCCGTTCATTTCCATGGCCGCGAGCGAATTCAACGAGATCTTTGTGGGCGTGGGAGCCAGCCGCGTTCGTCAGCTTTTCAAAAAAGCGACCCGGCTTGCCTATGGATTCGGCGGTTGCATTGTTTTTATCGACGAAATGGATGCGATGGGGCAGCGGCGCACCTTCAACCAGTTCGGAAGTTCCGAAGGTAATACTACCCAGAACCAGCTTCTCGTGGCCATGGATGGTCTGGGGGACCGGTCCGAGAATATTATCGTGATCGGTGCGACCAACGCGTCGGAGGACATTCTGGATCCTGCGCTCCTGCGACCGGGCCGTTTTGACCGCAAAGTCTATATCAAAAAACCGAGTCTTGAAGGCCGCGAGGCGCTTTTCCGCTTTTATCTGAGCAAGATCAAATATGAAGCGGCGATCGATTGCAAGCGCCTGGCGCGCAAGGCGGTCGACAAGTCGCCTGCGGACATCGAAAATATCGTCAAGGAATCAGCGCTCATTGCCACCCGCAACAAAAAAGATGTTGTTGGGGTCAAGGATATTTCCGAAGCGATCGAGCGCATCGAGCTCGGGATGAAGCAAAAACTCACGGTGAATGCCCGGGAGCGGGAAATGACCGCGTATCATGAAACAGGTCATCTGATGGTGACCTATCTTCTTCATCCTCGCAACGATGTTTTTAAAGCCTCGATCATACCCCGGAAAGAGTCGTTGGGAGTGGTCCATCCAACGGCGATTGAGGAATGGCACTGCCAAGATCGCGAGTCAATTCTCGCGCAGATTAAAGTGTCGCTCGCGGGTTATGTTGCAGAAAAAGTTAAATTTAACACTACGACGAATGGCGTTGCTTCAGATTTTCAAAAGGCTATGTGGTGGGCGCGCCAGATGGTGTGGAAATGGGGTATGGGACCTTCTGGATTAGTAGGAGACTATACTATTTCAGAGAGAGATAGTGCTCCGCTGATTTCCGATGAAAGTAAATTGCGTCTCGATCAAGATGTTGAAAAGATTATCAAGGATTGTATTACCGATGTCGAATCACTTCTTCGGAAGGAAAAAGATCTCTTCGAGCGTTTTTCGCACGAGCTTCTCCAGAAAAATGAGCTCGATTATG
>CAZGCC010000038.1:0-937 GCA_964524195.1 uncultured bacterium
TTTATGCTTGAGCGGCGCCCGGAACTGCCCGCCGGATGATTGCGGGGGAACCGGTGGTTATGAGGAATTCCTCGAAGCTATCCGGAGCCCCAAACATCCAGAGCACAAAGCCATGACTGAATGGATCGGAGGCCAGTTCGATCCGGAGGCATTCTGTTTGGATGCCGTAAACTGCATTCTTGGGAATGTTGCCAAAACTGAAAAGTACTGGCATTGAATGTCGCAATAGATGCGCGATGCGTCATAAGCCAAAATGGGTATGCCGATTAGATGAGCACGGGAACGGAATCGGAGAACAAGATCCTGCTTCAAGGCTGCTTTGACGGAAACGAGCACGCCATCCGGGCTTTTTACGACCGCTTTAAAAACCTGCTTTATGCCGCCATTCATGGCTGGATCGAGAAGTCTGCACCTGAAGCCGAACGGGCCGAAGACGTCCATGAGGTTTTTCACAACGTCCTTATTCTGATCATGGAGAACCGTTTTGCCAGGCTCAGAAGCCTTAGGCACAGCTCCAAGATCAGCGGCTACCTTTATGTGATGGCCTATAACGAGACAGGCCGGTACTTCCATAGGAAATGGCAAGACGCCAAAAAGAAGTCGGACGAGGAACCCGTCTCAATTGAGGCCGATCATTTAATTGAAAAATTGTCGCAAGAGGAGCGCCTGGGGATCGTTGCGCAGTTCATGAAGACGCTTAGCGGACGGGAAGCTGGGATCATGAGGTGCTTTTACGCGGAAGAAATGTCCTATTCTGAGATAGGCCGGACACTTGGCCTTTCGACCAGCAATGTCGGGGTCCTGATCTCAAGGATCAAGGACAAGTGCGTTAAATTTATCCGGATGAAATACGGGGAGCGTCTATGAAAATAGATGTAAGATTTGTGACGGCTTCTTCTCAAATCTTACATCAATTTTCATAGACGCTCCCCGTATT
>CAZGCC010000038.1:962-4150 GCA_964524195.1 uncultured bacterium
GTTTCGTGAGAGTGGCGGCCCGTTACCGTCGAAAGCTAAATGTCCCTCCGAAACAAAACTCGGGGCTTATATCGCTGGTTCTCTTGCTAAGAGCGGAGCCGACTTGCTTGAAACCCACTTCATGGGTTGCAAACAATGCCTGGAGAAGGTGAGCCAGGCTAAAGCCGCGATCGAGCAGTTTGAAAAGGGCGTTTTGCCCGAAGCCTCCGAGAGGGTCTCTGTAGAAGCGCTTTCTCGCCTGACAAAAAGAACCTCCCGCAAAAAACAACTGTAATAAATGCTGCGCTCCCGGCTCTATATGGGCGGATAGAGAAATTTAACCGTCAAGCGAGGGAGGAGGGAAGGTCACAATGAAAAGGCAGAGAGTGAAGTATTTCTCACCCGAAGAAAAAAGAAAGCTGCTGGATTTTATCCAGAAACACCATCCCAACAAACTTGCCAAGCGTTCCGAGTTTATGTATAAGCTCATGTTCTCGACCGGACTGCGTCTTGCCGAGACAGTCGGGCTGAACGTTGGTGACGTGAAGGACCGGACCGTTCTTGTCATAGTGGGGAAGGGCAATAAAGAGCGGGAGATCCCACTTTCCTCGGCCATTCGGGAAGAGATCCGTCTTTTCCTCGAATGGAAGAGTATGAACGATGAAAAGGTCGATCCGGAGGCGCCGCTTTTTATTTCAAAAAAGCACCGGCGGGTCGGGTCTCGTTGCGTGCAGCATGACCTTGATAAATGGGTTCATCGGGCGGGGTTGGAAGGAAGGTACTCGCCGCATGCCTTACGCCATACGGTCGGGTTCGACCTGATGCGTGGCACAAATAATATTCGCAAAGTCCAGGAATTCCTGGGACATAACAGCATTACAACTACGCAGATCTATACACACATTACCAAGGATCAGCTCCGCGAATGCGCGGAACTGCTGGTTTGTGACCCGGGATGTAAGTATCTTGTATTTATTTGCAATTGACCGATCTAGGACGGGCGAAAATAGGATGCGTCCGAAATAAGGGGCGGTATGATCACTAAAGAGCGTGCAGTTGCGATCGCGGAAAAGCTGCATGGTGCAAAGTTCAAGCTGTATCAGATAACGCATGGGGTTCCCGAAAACTTTGCCATTTACGGTAGTTTTCCGCGCAACCCGGACGATGTTTGGTGCGTTTCATGCTCGATTCGTCCTGTGAAGGCCAACGCGCTTGCTTCCGGACAGGCTGTTGTTATTTCCAAAGAAACCGGTAACGTATTATACGATGGGAGCGCATGCGATGAAGGATAAGCGAAAAAAGGACGCCGTCGAGCTGGAAAAGGTCAAAAGGAAGATCAATGAGTTGGATCAGCAGTTCTCCACGCTTATTCTCAACCAGGGCGCTTATTTCATGGCCCTCTTGGATATTCTAAAAGAAGAAGGTTTGCTTAAAGACGATCGCTTTAAAAAGCTCGCCGATCATTACAAAAAGGAACTTCGAGGCATAGGCGAATATGCTGATTTCCTGAAGATGATGCGAGATTTCGGAAAGAAGAAGCCGTAATGAATCTGTTGAAATGCGGTATCGGGCTGCTGGCGCTTACGTGTATTCTTTCGGCCCCGGTTTATTCTGATACGCCGCTCACCGTTACCCGTTGTATTGATGGTGATACTCTCCAGCTCTCCAATGGCGAGAAAATAAGGCTTATTGGAGTTGATACCCGGAATCGAAGCCTAACAAGAAGCTCGATCGGGATGTTAAGAGAACCGGGCAGGATGCCAAGACCATTATTGAGCAGGGCAAGGAGGCGGCTGAGTTCGCCCGCAAATTCGTAGAGGGGAAGCAGGTCAGGTTGAAATATGATGTGCAGAAGAAGGACAAGTACGGCAGGACGCTGGCGTATGCATATATCACTACAAATATTCCTACTGGGACGCTCCTAGAGCTGGCTGGTGACGATTTTAATTTTTATGTTGATGGTGAGCAATTCGTAGAGATTTTCGTCAATGCAACCATCGTGAACGCTGGCTACGCTCAAATATTGACCATCCCGCCCAATGTGAAGTATCAGGAGTTATTTCTGAGATTGGAGCGGGAAGCGCGAGAAAGTAAACGAGGATTATGGAAGTAACTATGTTCGAATTTACCATCCTAAGGGTCTTAATACTTTAAGATCTTAAAACCCACTTATTTCCTCCGGGCCCTTAACCGGTCCTAAAAAGGTGTCAGGTTTAAAGGATTTATTTTTTCTGGCACTTACCTTCAATATTTCATAAATTTCACGGGAACTTACCGAATTATTGCTTCAAAAAAGGAATGGCCCTGCTCAGAGCCAACCTCTTATGAGAGGAAGGTGAATGCTGGCGAAGAGGATATCAAAAAGGTTCGCCAAAATATATTTCCAGCATAGAAAAGTTCGCAAACCATGAAATGCCCTTCCTTAACTCACTGTCCCATGAGGGGGTGTTAATGCTCATGGTGATGGATGTATCAACGAGTTTGGTTAGGGAGGAGCCCGTTAAATTGACGGGTGAGTTGAGCCTTGCGTAAGTCCCAAGACTTTAAGTCGAAACTGATTCGGGATTACAAAGATGACCTCGTCTGTTCGGTTCCTGTGTCACAGAAGCGCCAAGCTAGCCCGAAGCCGGCGCAAAATGGTGACTTAATGACCGTTCAACAAGTCGCTGACTTGCTTCAATATTCCCGTCATACGGTCTATGTCTGGATATGCAAAAACCAATTACCGATCTCTTATCACAAATTCCCAAGAGGTGTCCGGTTCAAGCGTTCTGAGGTGGATAGGTGGATCGAAAGCAGAAAGGTTATGCCTGTGAAGTCATTATAAAGAAAATAAGGGTTGAAGCGATTAAACCTCCGACGTATAATCCGCTCTATGCTAGACAAGGATTTAATCTTGATCAGTGAATTTGCCAAACGTGCCGGCGTAAGTGTTCAAGCTGTTCATAAGGCGATGAAGGCCGGACGGATCAGCCGGGCACAGCGGCTTGGACCTATATGGTTAGTGCATACCTCAGAATTATTAATATTTAAGAGAAAGTCGTAAACTATGGAAACCCAAAAAAGAGGGCGGGGAACAGGCCGTGTCTACACTCACGGTAATTTTTGGTGGGCCGACATTACATTTCTTGGGAGAAGGCGCAGGAATCGTGTTGCTCCCGTGTGTTCTGACAAGGAAATGAACAAGAAGATGAAGAAGCAGACTGAGG
>CAZGCC010000038.1:4332-12689 GCA_964524195.1 uncultured bacterium
CTGGGGCGGGTAATAGCTCGATCAACCACGAACTGGCCACGCTCAGGCGCATGTTCAATCTTGCGATCAAGTTCTGGGAGCATCCGGACAATAAACAGGAATTTTTATTCAACGGCAGGAACCCGGCCGAGGGCTTCGAGAAGTTGCCGGAAGAGTCGAGGGAACGGAAACTCACGAAAGGCGACCTGATCAAACTCGTGAATCACCTTATGGCGCGGGCGGGACTTGCGAAGGATGAAAAGATCAAGCCCGTGACCAACGGAAGGGATCTGAAGGGTTATAGACGTCTGCTCGATTTCATCCTGGTCGCAGTAATGACCGGGATGCGGAAGGGTGAAATCAAGGGGTTGAAATTCGGTTCTCAGGAAATTCATCTCTCCGATACGGATCCGATGGATAATTTTGTTCATCTGCCGGGAAAGCGTACTAAGAGCGGGAAACCGAGGATCGTATTTCTTAATCGGACCGCCAAGTCGATCCTGTCGAGGCCTTTCGATTTTAGTTATGAGCCGAGGCATCTTTGGGAGACTGTGCGCACAGACGCGGCCTTGGGGGATGTCACGATCCATGATCTTCGCAGATCCTTCGCAAGCTATCTTGAGGCGATGGGGAGCATCGGTCACTTTACGATTCAGGCTCTTTTGGGGCATAAAGTGGCAGGGCAGCTTAAGACGACTTCTATATATGTAAGGGCAGATTTAGAGAAAATGCGAGAGGCCATGGACCGGTTGGAGATGTATCTTGAGCTTAGTTCGCCTGTTGGCGGGCACAGGAGCGCACAATTCAATGGTAATGGTGTGGCGGATAGTTGCGTAAGTCGTTATAATTAAATCACATCGGGGTGTAGCTCAGGGGCTAGAGCGCTTGCTTTGGGAGCAAGATGTCGGAGGTTCAATTCCTCTCACCCCGATTTCTTCTAATCCGTCACTCTCACATTAGTTGTGGGGGTGGCGGGTTTTTCTTTACCCTCCTCAAAACCATTCGTGTGGAAACCATGTGGAACTTTCCAGAGCAGAGTTAAGGCACAATAGCGGCACAATTTTGAGTTACTTCTTTATGTCTTCGCATTACGATCCTATTGAAAGTTGTCATTTCGCCATTTGACTAGCGGGGTAATTTCTTAACGAACAAGTCCGGGAAGAGCTCGCTCTGAATTTCTTTTTTGACCTGCATCGGCGGCTGATTGGCGTATCGGAACGGGTCCGTTAAAGCATGCAGACCCATCTCTCGTGATACCACCTCCGGGGCTTGTAGGCTGTCCTTCTGAAAATGCCAAACTCCCTGCAAAAAGGAGCCGCTTTTTTACTCTCGAGTAACCGTCCGACAAATTTCATCCATTCATCCACGATACGCTCTTCTTCCAAGTCGTAGTCCGTCGCCGCTAGCTTGTTGCCTCAAAATAAAAGGTAGCCGAGCCATGCGGTGGATGGTAGGGATTTTCTCTTCAATCATCCTCATGAGGCTGAAAGGGTTTAAGGTTTTTAAGAGCTTTGTGGGGGAGCGTTTGTTTTGGAGCGGGATGGATTTAGACTCGAGGATCCTTTGGTAGGGAGTCTCCGATGTCCTGGAGTTCGAGGAAGATGTCGTGATGACCGAGACCGTATGTGGCGCGTTGCTCCAACCATCCTGTGGCGATATCAAGCGAATTGAGGGTAATGGCGTAACTGCCGCCCAAAGAAGATCCGAAGTTGTGGACGGTATCGGCCTCAAGATATCCCGGTTTTTTCTCGTTGCATTGATTGGTTTTGATGGGGATGCGGTGTCTAAGGAGAAACCCTGGTGTGTGGCACAGCTGCCCTTGTTACGGTAAAGATGGCGGATCGGTTGAAGGACACGATCGAGGGCGCTTGCGGAGATAGCGGAAAGCTTTTTGAGAAGCCTTCCGGGAGAGTTTCAAATTCGATTTTGTTGGGATCGATCCGGAGGAAGGGTGATTTACGGTCTTGTTTTTTTCTGGGTCGAGGGGGTTTAGGTTTTCCGAGTTGTTGGAAAGTGCGGATAGCATATCGCGGTTGTAGTGGCAGATGGCGCATGACTCATCTAGGATTCCGGATTTTCCTTACGGCGAGCTTTTTGATGGTGTTGAAGAATGGCGGAAAGATAATTTTTTTGACTGAGAGCTCATAAGGGATAATCCCTTTCGTTCGGTTGCCTCGCAATATGGGTCAACGATTGCCCAACCCGTCATGCCGATTTAGCGCTGGGTGTATTAATTTAAATCAATTCCATCACCGCCATTCTCCCATAATTGCTGGATATAATGAAGCGATTCGATTATAATTTCGCCCATTCGTCCTGAGAGGAGCGCAGTTCCATGCCTTTCTAGGGACGCTTGTTCCATGTGAACAAGCACACCCTGGTTTTCGATTTAAAATTCTATCGGGAACAGGATAGTACGGATCGACAGTAAAATTTTTATTGAAGATCATGCGGCATCGGCGCTTTTTTTTGATGGCCGTCCCATTTTTCTATCTCAGGAGGTAATGTTATGAAATTCAGAATGATCTCCGTTTTGCTTCTGACGCTGTTATGCATCCCCTTTACAGGTTGCGCGAAACAGGCGGATTCGAATCGTTCCATCGAAAAGATCCGGAAAGAAGTGGTGACCTTGTCTGTAGCGCAGCTCGAGTCAAAGGCATTAGCCTACGCAGCAGCGATCCGGTCGCAAAAGGCCGAAATCACAAAGATTCAGGAGCAAATACAGAAAATGCCCATAGAAAAGTTTTTTGACAACAAGGGCATGGCCCAAAAGATCGCACGGATAGGGCAGGAAGCCGAGGCTCTTTTTGAAAGATACCGGATCTATGTAGAAGCCTACCAGCAAAAAGGCGGGGATCTCGGTAAAGTTCAGATCGAACCAACGCAGACAACTATGTGAGAGACAGCATGAAGATAGCGGATGAATTCAAATCGTTCGTAATGCGCGGCAATGTGATCGATATGGCGGTGGGTGTGATCATCGGCGGTGCGTTCGGGAAGATCGTGGCGTCGATGGTCAGCGATCTCATCATGCCTCCGATCGGGCTTTTGCTCGGCAAAGTTGATTTCAGCAGTCTTTACATCAATATGTCCGGAAAGGTTTATGCCTCTCTTGCGGAAGCACAGGCTGCCGGGGCGCCGACCTTGAATTACGGGTTGTTCCTCAATAATGTGATCAACTTCGTGATTGTGGCATTCGTCATTTTTATCATGATCAAACAAATCAACAAACTTCAAAAACCAGCCAAGCCTGGAACGCCAGATGCTCCGACGACCAAGGAGTGTCCGTTTTGCTGCTCTACCGTGGCGATCAGGGCGGTTCGTTGTCCGAATTGCACCTCGCAATTTTAACTCAACGCGGTTTTTTAAAGGGGCTTTTCGCCGAACCAGGCGGGAAGCCCCTTTAAAGTTTTGGAGTCTGGAGAGGTATTGAGCTTTGAAGATCCTGCATCTTACAAATCATCTGAATACCGGAGGGATCACGACTTACATCCGGACTTTGGCCGCGGAGCAGGTCAAAGCGGGTCATGAAGTCTTTGTCTGGGGTTCCCGCGGGATCTGCTCCGAGGATCTCAAAGCAATGGGCGTCACGGTCCTGGATGGCGTACCGCGGTGTAAAAGTGAGCTCTCACCGAGGCTCTGGCTTGCATTGCCCAAACTGATGCGTGTTTTGAAAGACCGGTCTATCGACATCATTCACACCCATACCCGCGTTACTCAAGTACTTGCCGCGGCCGCGACTTTTTTTGTCCCCATTCCTTACATCTCAACAGCGCATATGTTCTACAAGCGCCGTCTGGGCCGCCGCATTTTCCCGTGCTGGGGGAGGGAAGTGATCGCGATCTCCAGAACGATGCGCAACGGGTTGATCACTATTTTTGGTGAAAGAAATCTTCCTCCGATCACTGTGGTTCTGAACGGGATCGATGTGGAAAACCTGGGCGCCAGGATCGGGAAGATCGATCGGGATGTGATCCGTAAGGATTATGGATATCAAAAAGACGATCTGGTGGTTCTTTCTCTTTCCCGGTTGATCCCCGTTAAGGGAGTTCATGTGCTGATTGAAGCTTTTGCGGACGCCTGCAGGCAAGTCCCGCAAATGAAGCTTCTGGTCGCGGGGGCCGGAGATGTGCAGTATATAACAACGCTTCAGGACCAGATCGCTAGGTTGAGAATACAGAATGCAATTTGTTTTCTTGGCAATGAACCCGTGATTGAAAAGCCCCTGAAGGCGGCGGATATTTTTGTAGCGCCTTACCTTTGGCCTGAAGCCTTTGGCCTTTCCATTTTGGAGGCAATGGTGGCGGGGCTCCCGCTGGTGGGGTCCAATTCCGGGGGGATCGAAGAACTGCTAGCCCAAGGCACGCGCGGATTACTTTTTGAAAGGGAAAATACCTCAGACCTTACACGATGCTTACTGGATTATGCCAGGGATCCGGAGCTCCGTTCGAGGATGGGGAAGTTGGCGAGTCAGGGCGTTTCAGATTATTCGTCAAAAAATATGTATGAGGGGATCCAGAAGGTCTATGAAAGAGTTGCCCGAAAAAAGCCATGAAGACATTCATTCCGATTCTTGCGTATCACAGCCTTGATCCTGTCCTTTTTCCGAAAAACAAACTCGCGATCAGCCCGGATCTTTTCCGGAAGCAAATGCTTTTTCTGAAGCGGAAGAATTTCCGGGTCGTGGATCTTGGATCTTGCTCTAAAGACGGTTGGAGGCAGGGGATTTTTGATCGCAATGTCGCTCTGACATTTGATGACGGCTATCGGGACAACTACAAACATGTTTTCCCCATCCTTCAAGAGTTTGGGCTGAAAGCCTCTTTTTTTGTAACGCCGGAAGAGATCGGAAAAGAGGGTTTCATGTCTTGGGACATGATCCTCGAAATGGCGGCGATCCCGGGCATTGAGATCGGAAGTCACGCGCTCAAGCATGAACCTCTCACGGATATTCCTGAAAAAGAGGCATGGACCTCCCTTGTGGCTTCCAAAAAGATCCTGGAGGAAAAGCTGGGGCGCGAGATCAAAGCAATCTCTTATCCTTGCGGGTCCTTCAACGAAAAGATCATCGAAATGGCCCGAGGAGCCGGTTATCAATACGGCTGTGCCGCGAGTCATGTCCATGATCCCAAATTCATCGGGGATCCCTACCTTTTAAGACGGATCAAAATATCCGATTCTTCAAACTCCGACTTCGCCTTTAGCCTCCGTCTTTCCGGTTTTTATCACTGCTTCGGAAGGCCTTGAATTATTCCCCATGAAAAAGCAGAAGAAAAAAACCATTGTGGTCGGGATGTCCGGTGGCGTGGATTCTTCCATGGCGCTTGTGCTCCTGAAAGAAAATGGATGGTCGCCGGTGGGCGTTTCCTTGAAATATCCCGTTTGGGAGGACCGGGCGAATTGCCTCCGTGAGAATATCTGCTGCAGTAAAGAATCCTTCAAAATTGCCGGGAATGTCTGTAAAGAACTTGGCGTGCCTTATCATGTTTATGATGTTTCGCGGGATTTCAAAAAAGAAGTCATCGATTATTTTCTCGGAAGCCTTCGCGGGCATAAGACCCCAAATCCCTGCGTGATGTGCAATCGCCATTTGAAATTCAAGAAACTTCTGGAGTGGGCAAAGCACTATGATATCGATCATATAGCAACGGGACATTACGCCAGGGTTCGCAAAGACCCAAAGACGGGAAAATACCTGCTTCTCACAGGCCAAGATAGCGAGAAGGACCAGACCTATTCCCTCAGCTTTTTGTCCCAGGAGCAACTTCGCCATGTTGTGCTTCCTCTGGGGGGCCATACCAAGCAAGAGATCTATAAGATGGCGCAGGAGCGCGGCTTCGAGATCTTTCTCAAGCGAAAGCAAAGCCAGGATTTTTGTTTTGTTTCCGGCAGTGCTATGGGATCCTTCCTCACCCAAGAGATAGGGAAACACGAGGGGAATGTCCGGGACGAATCCGGGAAGACGATTGGGAAACATCGAGGGCTTCATTTTTATACCGTGGGCCAGCGAAAAGGGCTTGGGTTTTCCGGAGGTCCCTTTTTTGTAACGGGTTCAAATGTGGCTGAAAATATTCTCAAGGTGACCCGGAATGAAAAGGATCTTTTGCGGAGCGAAGTTTTTCTTTCTCCGTGTAATTTTTTCGGGGGAATGCCGAAGCGGCCATTGCGCGTCCGGGCGAAGATCCGCTACCGGCAGGCGGCAGCACCGGGAACGCTTTATCCGGTTACCAAGGATAGAGCCAAGATCATTTTTGATAAACCCCAAAGGGCCGTAACGCCCGGTCAGTTCGCTGTCCTTTACCGGCGGGCCGCTTGTCTTGGCGGCGGAGAAATACTTCCTTAATCGAAGCTCCTTGCAGTCACGGGCAAGAGTTTTGCTTTCATTGACAACATCCTCTAAAACGATAATAATGACGCATCCTTGTCTTGGATTTTTCTGATAGACGGCAAGGATCGCCCCAATTTCAGGTTTTTTGAAGTGACTAAGGATTGGGACCAGATTTTTTATCCCACACTGCCTCCAAAGGAGAGCGACCATGGCCAACAACAATAAGAAAAAAGAAGACCTCCAGGAAAAGATCCTTGATGTGGACGCAAGCATGCAGGGAACGATCGCTTTCAAAGATCCCGTTAATTTGCGAATCAATGGAAGCTTTGAGGGCAAGCTTGATACGCGGGGTAACCTTACGATCGGCGAGAATGCCAAAGTTACCGCCAACATTCATGGCGACAACATCGTGATCGCCGGAAAAGTTTCCGGGGATGTTATGGCCACCCGTAGTCTATCCATTCTTGGAACGGCGGCCCTTAAGGGGAATCTCACGACCCCGCGGTTGAGCATTGGGGAAGGCGCGATCCTTCAGGGGCTTGTGAATATGCAGGGCGTGAACACTTCGAACGGGTCCGATGTTTTTTTGACCCTGAAGGATGTGGCGCAGTACTTGGAAGTAGAAGCGCGCATTGTCGAAGAATGGGCCCATGCTAAAAAGATCCCGGCTCGTTTTGATAACGGCCATTGGGTTTTCACGAAAGCCGAAATCGACCAGTGGATCCAGCAGGAGAAGGCCCGGGTTTAGGATCCTCGCGTAATATACCGGGGATTATTCCCAATGAATTTTGTCGTCTAAAGGCGGTCGATCTACCATGAATAACATGCTGACTCTTGATGAAGTGAAGAATTATCTCGAGATCGAACAACAAGCCATCGAGAAATTCATCCAGGATGGCGTCCTTCATGCCTACAAGATCGGCGGCGTCTACATCCGTTTCCGAAAAGAAGAAGTCCTTCACCTGAAATACGATGTGCTCCTTAAGAAAAAAAAGACCGGAGCTTCTATTTCGTTCGGACAGCAGCTGTGGAATTTTTGGCGGTTCAATAATTTTTATATTATTTCGGTTTTGATCATTGCAGCGCTGGCGTATTGGTTTCTCCTCACTTCTGCGGCATCGTCCTGAGGAGGTTCTCTTGAAGATCCTGCAGGGCATTGATCTTGTCAAGGTCGACCGGATGGAGCAAGTGATCCGACGCAGCAAAAAAGGATTCCTCGACCGGATCTTCAGCGCTTCGGAACAGGCCTACTGCGGTTCCAAGCGGATGAAGTTCGAACACTATGCGGCCCGTTTTGCCGCCAAAGAAGCGGTCTTGAAGGCCCTGAAGGTCCGTCCGAAAAAAGGACAGCAACTTTCAGGGGTCGAAGTGAAGCGCGAAGCTACAGGAAAGCCTTTTATCGCATTGAGCCCTGAAAGCCGGAAGCGGTTCCGACTTCCGGCGCAGGCGCAGATCGAGTTGTCGATCGCGCACGAACGGGAATATGCGATCGCGACCGTCGTGATCGTGGTTCCCTGAGAGGCCAGAGACAAGCCATGAAGCAAAAAATACTGATCGTCAACGCGGATGACTGCAATTTAACCTCCCAGGTCACCGAGGCCATCCTGAAATCCCATGAGAATGGGGTCGTGACCAGCACGACTTTTCTGATGAACCTTCCTGTGGGGACCGGGGTGGTCCGCGAGCTTTTAGCCAGAAAAAAACTCGGGGTCGGTCTTCACCTGAATGTGACGCTCGGGAAACCTGTGGCCAAGCCCTCACTTGTGCAGTCGCTTCTCCAGAAGGACGGCCGATTCAAGAAAAAAGACCAGTATTCTCTGAAAAAATTACCGCCGGTTAGCGAGATCCTCGAGGAATTTAAGGCGCAGCTTCAGAAATTCGTAGATACTTTCAAGCGTCTTCCGACCCATGTGGATGTCCACCACCATATGCATGATTACCGGCCGTTCTTTGAGGCCCTGGCGGCGATCGTGCAAAAACATCGGCTTCCGATCCGCTGGACACGGCTTCTGACCGAACCGGATGTTCGCAATGCTCACAAGGAGCTGAA
>CAZGCC010000038.1:12699-13854 GCA_964524195.1 uncultured bacterium
GCACACCTTTTGGACGGAGGAAGTGCTCCGGCATCTTCTTTTTACGCTTCCCGAAGGGGCGAGCGAAATTATGTGCCATCCAGGGTGGGTGGATGATGAGCTTTGTGCTATCAGTTCGCTCACGCTCCCGAGAGAGCGGGAATATCAGTTATTCAGCTTGAAGGAATTACGAAGGTATATCGATCATCTCGGGATCAGGCTGACTCATTTCGGGGTCTTGAGGTAGGGAACAGCGGGGAAGTCTGTTTTTAGCAGGAGCTATTTGACGATTGTGCCGTCAAGAGTCTCGAAAATGATCGTTACGAGGTTGTGACATTTCGGACATTTGATCTGTTTGAAGGCCTGGATGTTATCGTGCTTGGGGCGGTACATGATCGAGAGTATCTTGGTCACAAAGCTTGATTCACTGCCGGACCATTGGCACGCAGGACAGTTATAAGCTGATTTCATTGTAACCTCTTATTGATCTTGGATTATCATTATTGCGCATAAGAGACATCGGCTCAGAGGCTTAAAAACTTTAAAATTGTTTAGATGAGGAAAGCCCTTGGAGGGCGGGAGGATGTTGTGAGGGGAAGGGGCTTCAGTATAGCACTTCTGTTTTCTATGAGCCTTATTGTGGTTCCTGTTTGCAGGGCGCAGGAGCCTGGATATTTTGAATCCCTTGGGAAAACTTTCACGCGAGGGGTCAAAAACATCGTTAGCTTTCCCTGGGAGATCCCTTCGACCATCGGGCGCTACGATCAGAAGACTGACGGAAATTATCCTTTTTTCAGGCATACGGCTGGCTTCGTGGACGGGACATTCCGGGCTGTTACAAGGTTAGGATGTGGCATTTGGGATGTGTTGTTCTCTCCGGTGCCTGGTGAACAGTACGGCCTTCCCCTGAGTCCCGAGACATTCTTCTAAGTCGTTATAAGAGAACGCTTTTCTTGTAAATCCCTTTCTTCTTAAGTACAATACCCGCTCTTGATTTATTCGTAGAGCGCTAAATTTACAAGGGCCGGTAGTTCAGTTGGTAGAACGCCACAATGGCATTGTGGAGGTCAAGGGTTCAACTCCCTTCCGGTCCATTTTTCTTATAAGAAATAAAATTGGTTGGGCCGGGCCCTTTCGACGGCTGTAGTTTTTGCGGGGATGGCGGAACTGGCAGAC
>CAZGCC010000039.1:0-13705 GCA_964524195.1 uncultured bacterium
TAGACTCTGGGACAAACAGCTCGACATCGGCAGGAACATCATTGGTGGTAAATCCAAAAGATGCAGCAACAAACATCAAAAACGATGCTAAAAAAGAAAGTAACGGAACGCTTCTTATCGCACCACGAAGAGCACGGTCGACGCCCTCATAGAAGGCGCGCTTGCCATGACTGCGCCAATACTCTGCATTCGCAGCATCCTGCCCCTGAGCCTGGCGAGAACGCGGCGCTTTCTCTTGGGCTATATGTTCTGCTTCACGAACCTGTTCCGTGCCTTCTTCAGCTCTGGTTTCCGCACGCCCAACAACTCCTGAAATGATCTTGCGGACTTCCGAACGCAATTTGGGAACATCCACGCCGCTTGCCGTCAGTTGTGGACCTGTCAGCGCCAGAGGGTTCGATTCAAGGGTCGATTTGAGAGTGAACTGAAGCATGTTCTGAACATAGGCTTCATAACCTTCTTGATCCGCCGCCGTCAATTTTGGCGAAATGAGCGCATAGGAGAAATCCTTTTTCATAAAATAATCCTGAAAAGGCTGGGAGTGGAAACCGCCGGTGATCACGGCAACTTTTCTGGCACCGGTCCGCTTGAGTTGCTTCTCGATCTGGGTTTCCATTTGAATATCGCGCGTCTTAACGCCGGCGTAGAACCGCATAGCCTTGTCAAAGAACGCCTCTATTTCCGCCACATGACCGAAGACCACATCTTTTACGCGTTTGGTATTATTGAGATCGAGAAACCGCGGCAGGATCGCGGAAGGGCGCATTGATTCGCGTCGCGCAAGGATCGCTTCATAATCCTTGGGAAGAAGTTCGAGAGCAAAAAGTTTTCCGAGTAGCCGGTGATCCTTTAAAAGTCCTAAAAGCTCCTTTTCTTCCTTGGAACGCGTCAGCTTGGAGGACAGCTCTTCGACAAGCTTGCCAACTTCATCCATCAACTCCGGCGCTTTGAGTTCGCTCTGGAGAAGAAGAGTGCCGATAAAATACCGGACATTGGGAAAAGCCTCGTAGTCGAAATCTTTGGGAAGCTGGCGAACCATATCTTCGAAAAGCAGGCTTGTTTCAGGATCTGGCAACTGACGCGCGCGGTCCGGAGAATTCAAAAGCGTTTCGACTTCGGTGTAAGTGGATCTTGAAATTCCGGAAACAGCCTTGAGAAAAACACCTTTTTCTTTCGGAAAGACTTGCGGGTCGAATTTCTTGGTAAGTTCGCGGATCTTGAAGATGCGGACCATCATGGGCCAATCGATCTGATACCCTGTCTGCCCCAGATCCAAATCCAGTTGTTTCGCGGATTGTTCCTTTAAATAGGTGAGCCAATCTTCGAATGGGATCCGGTTGCGTTCAAAGCCTTCCACGCGCCGAAGAAAATCGCGGAGCTCCTTATTAAGGTAATGGCTGGAAAGCCGTTCGATACCCATATTCATATCAGCCAGGAAATTCTGCGTCTGCTGTTTCGCTTCAAGAACCTTCACAAAATCAATCCCGTTCCCGCGGTAGGATTTGAGCTCTTCGATGCCGTAGGCCTTTGCGCCTTGCGCTTCGAGAAGATAAAGTTCGGGACCCTTGATCAGAGCGTGTTTTGTAAGCTCGTCGGCGGCTCTCATGGTCAGCGCATGATCTTTCGGAAAAAAACGGATCAGCTCGGGATTCAATTCAAAGGCACTTCCCTCTAAAAGAAGGGTCTTGATGCCATAGGCCTTGTCCAGATGATGCAAAAGAGCCTGGATCTGCTTCTGGGCCTGATAATGCCCATGGGCGGTCTGGATATGAACAAGCGTGGGACCTTTACCGGCCCGGAAATATTCGATGGATCCCAGCTCGGCTGGAATGGAAAAGCCGATGCTCGAATCGAGCCGGGCCTGATAAGGCAACGATACTTCGGCTCTGGAACCCGGGTATTGCGAAGCGGGTACAACCGCCGCGGCAAAAGCGCTGGGATTGATCCCGAGACTTGTCACGAAGAAAGTGAAAACGGTCCCAATACTTATCCATTTTCGCAAAGCGGAAATTGGGGCCGTCCCAATTACCTCTTTAGAAAAGAAAGGAAAAATTTGGACGGTGAAAAATGAGATGAAGTTTTTGAATGGATTCCTTTGACTCATTCTAGAGATTCGTCCTTTCGAGAATGGATTTTGTGACTTTGAATCCGGCTTTTTCTTGCATTTTTCAGCCTTTTAAAAAGATGCGAAAATATAGCTGATGGATTCCTGGAAAGCAAGGGGCGAGCTCAAAAAGTACCCTTTTTGGATGCAATTATTCTATATGTAGACTTAGGGAATTCGCCTATAGCCAATCTCAAGATATAGCATCCTATAGCATAGACTAAAGCCCGGAAAACCTAAAGCGATGTAAAAAAACGGGCGCAATAAAAAAGCGCCCCGCCCTCCATCACCCACCACCCCATCCAAAACTCCTTCCTTGGTGGTAACCGGTTTCCACGAAAGAAGGGGCAAAGCCCTTCTTTCGCCTTCAGTCTCCGGTCTGGGTTGTGATATAATCCGCTCCGTCAGGATCATTATTTATTATAAGGAATCTGGAAATCACGATTGTCCTGACTTCCTTTTCAGTAAAATTCAATAAGAGCCAGGGCTTATGTCCGAAATACATCCTAGCGCCATCATTGGGAAAAAAGTCGAAATGGGGGCCGACAACAGCATTGGCCCGAATGTCATTATCGAGGACGGGGTCAAGATCGGATCGCACAACAAGATCCTTGCCGGGGCTTTTCTCGCCCGCGGAACCGAACTCGGCAATGACAACACGATCCACATGCAGGCCGTGATCGGTCACGAGCCCCAGGACCTCGCCTACCAAGGTCAGGAAACCTTCACGAAGATCGGCCACAAGAATGTGATCCGGGAATTCGTCACGATCCATCGCGGCACCAAAGAAGGCACCGCGACCGTGATCGGCGACTCTAATTTCCTCATGGCCTATTGCCATATCGCTCACAACTGCCTCCTTGGCAATAACATCATCATGGTGAACCAGGCTTCGCTGACCGGGCATTGCGTAGTCGAGGATAAGGCCTTTCTTTCAGGTATGACCGGCTTCCATCAATTCACTCGCATCGGCACACTCGCGATGGTCAGCGCTCTGACCGCGATCAATAAAGACATTCCTCCTTTCGTGATCTGCGGAGGGAGGCCTGGTGTGGCACAAGGGATCAATGTGGTGGGCATGAGACGCGCGGGGATCGGGCCCGAAACGCGGATGGAGATCAAAAGCGCCTACAAACTTCTTTATCGCTCAGGACTGAATGTGAGCCAGGCGATCGCAGAGATCAAAAAATCCCTCAAAAGTCCCGAGGTCGCGCACATGGTGGAATTCATTGAAGCCTCCAAACGCGGCATTCTCGACAGCTCCGCCATTGAAACACTTTCCCACCGGAAGAACCGCGCTGCCACGGCCACCGAAGAAACAGAAGAAGAGCTCGCCTAAACTTACTTCGCGGGGAACGGGTAATGTTCAACGCAAGCGTTCCCCGTTCAGCGTTCGCCGTTTCCCAGCGCTCAAACCTTTTTGAGCACCAAAATGGAATTCTTGCCGCCGAAGCCGAAGGAGTTCTTCATCGCGATCCGGATCTTTGCGGGCCGCGCCACATTCGGCACATAATCCAGATCACATTCGGGGTCTTTGGAGTTGTAATTGATGGTCGGAGGGATCATCTGATGTTCCATGGCAAGGATCGTCGCGATAAGTTCCACGCTCCCGGCCGCACCGATCAAATGGCCGATCATGGATTTGATGGAACTGATGGGGATCTCGTAAGCGCGCGGGCCAAACACCTTCTTGATGACAAGCGTTTCGGTCTTGTCATTAAGGGGCGTTGAAGTCCCGTGGGCGTTGATATAATCGACCTCGTCGGGCGTGATACCCGCCGTCTCCATGGCAAGGGTCATCGCGCGGGCCGCCTGGGTCCCTTCCGGGTCCGGCGCCGTCATATGATACGCGTCGCAGGTCATACCATGCCCCATGATCTCGGCATAAATGTGTGCTCCCCGCTTCTTCGCATGCTCATATTCTTCAACCACGAACATCCCGGCGCCTTCCCCGAGCACGAATCCATCGCGGTCCATACTAAAAGGTCGGGACGCTTTTTCGGGTTGATCGTTCCGGGTTGAAAGCGCGCGCGCCACACAAAAAGAAGCCACAATTCCAGGGAAGATCGTTGCTTCCGCGCCACCCATAATAAGAAAATCCAGATCGCCGCTCCGGATCGCGTCGAAAGCGTAACCGCAAGCATCGGACGCCGAAGAACAGGCCGTCGCAAGAGAAAAACTAGGCCCCTTGAGCCCCAATTCGATCGAAACATTTCCGGCACAAGCATCCGGAAAAGAAGCCAGCGCCGTGAAGGGATTAAGCCTCATCGGCCCTCGCTGCTGCAGAACCACCGCTTGCTCAAGGATATAGCCCACCCCGGCAAGGGCCGTTCCAATGATCACGCCTGTCCGTTCGCCCACGCCAGGGGCGGCAAGATCCAGCTTGGCATCCACCACAGCCATCTTGGAGGCTACCACCGCAAGCTGGGTCGTACGGTCCATGCGTTTGAGTTTTTTGGGAAGTATGTACGCTGACGGATCGAAATTCTTGATCTCGCCGCCGAAATGAGTGGTAAAGGGGGTGGTGTCGAACGCGGTGATATTGGAAACACCGCTCTTGCCTTTCGAGATGGAATCCCAAAAGGCTTCTTTGCCGAAGCCGACCGATGAGACGACCCCCAGGCCCGTGATGACGACTCTGCGGTTCCTGGGGCTCGTCATCGATCGATCAAAAACTAGGCCGTAACCGGCTCGTTCTTGCAGGTCAAAGCGATCTTGCGGCCTTCATGATCCACATTCAGGATGCTGCAGCGGAGCGAATCGCCGATATTGAAACGCTTCGCGAGATCCTGGGAGGAACAATCCGGGATCTCGGAAACATGGATCAGCCCTTCGAGGCCGTTATCCAGTTCCACGAAAACCCCAAAATTCACGATCCTCGTGACCTTGCCCTGAAGCTCAAGGCCGGTGAGAAAATTCTTGGTCAGCTCAGTCCATGGATCGTCGGAAAGCTGTTTCATGCCAAGCGAGATCTTCTTCGCTTCGATATCCACCGCAAGGATCATCACTTCCGCGGTATCCCCTTTTTTAAGGACATCGGAGGGCTTGGCGACCTTGTGGGTCCATGAAATATCAGAAACATGGAGCAATCCTTCGATCCCTGGTTCGAGTTCGATGAACGCGCCATAATCGGTGAGATTACGGATGGTCCCGGTCACACGACTGCCGACCTGAAACTTGTTAGCGGCAGTGGTCCAGGGATTCTCTTGGGCCTGTTTGGCGCCAAGCGAGATCTTTTTTGCGGCAGTATCCAGGCTCAGGATCACAACATCCAGCTCCATCCCGACCGACAGGATCTCGCTAGGATGGTTAATGCGCTTCGTCCAAGAAAGTTCACTGATATGGACCAGCCCTTCAATGCCGGGCTCGAGCTCCACGAACGCGCCATAGGGCAGGATATTGACAACCTTGCCGCGGACCTGATTGCCGATCGAATAGCGATCGCCGACCGAACTCCACGGATCCGTCCCCTTCTGTTTAAGACCCAGGGAGATCTTCTGCTTAACCTGATCGATCGCAATGACAACCACTTCTGTTTCATCGCCGATCTTCATGAGATCCGAGGGATGGGAAATGCGGCCCCAGCTCATATCGGTAATATGGAGAAGCCCATCCAGATTTCCGATGTCAATGAAGACGCCGAAATCCGTGATGTTCTTCACTTTGCCCTTCACCAGCTGACCGACCTTCAAGGTCCCCAGCTTCTCGGTGCGGGCTTCGTTGCGGCTCTTTTCGAGGAGATCCTTGCGGGAGACCACAACATTTTTGCGCTTATGATTGATCTTTACGACGAGGAATTTCGACTGCAACCCGATGAACATATCCTGGTTGCGAACGGGCTTGATATCCACGAGCGAAGCCGGCAGGAACGCGTCCATGCCGATATCGACCATGAAACCGCCGCGGACTTTTCGGGAAATGCGGCCATCCACGATAGCGCCTTCCTGGGCGTTGGAGAGAATATCGTTCCAGGTCTTTTGACGGTCGGCCTTGCGCTTGGAAAGGATCGCTGTACCTTCAACATCATTAAAACCTTCGAACAAAACTTCAACTTCGGACCCAACGGTCAAAAGTTCCGGCTGAGAAAATTCGTCTTTGGGTAAAATCCCTTCGGCTTTGTACGCGATATCCACGACAATATCTTTCTCGTGAACCGCGATCACCGTGCCTTTGACGACCTCGCCGATCTTGATGTCCTGAAAAGACTTCTCGTACAGCTCTGCGAAATTGGATTGCATAATAGGGAAAACCTCCTTGAGAGTCCCCTTCTCATTGGGATTGCATGAAAATGGGGGTCCACACCGTTTTTCCCTCTCAGCTCAGCGTTAGCTGGAACTGAAATCGATGCGAACGATGGGAGTATAGCACATCTTCCCGGTTTGGGAAGGGTCTTTTTATAGAAACACCCAAAAATCGCTTGGCGGGGCGCTAAAGACGCTCGCGGATATTCCGGGCTTGATCTAAATAGCGGGAAAGGGCCTTGGGATTCTTGGAGCAAAGCAGCTTCTTAAACACACGAAGTTCCCGTTCGAAGCGAGTGAGAACTCCCAGCATGACTTTACGGTTGGAGGAAAAGATAGGCTGCCAGATCGAAGAAGCCGCCGCCGCAATGCGTGTGGTGTCGCGAAATCCGGTTGAGGCGATCTTGAGCGCGGGATCGGAGGCCGCATGCACCAGACAAACCGCGATCGCGTGAGGCAGATGGCTGACTTCGCCCACGAGCTTATCGTGCACCTCCGGCTTCAGCTCTACGATCTTGGATGAAAATCGCGACCAGAATTTTTTAGCACGCGCATAACTTGAAACGCAGGTTTTTGGATCGCGCGTCAGAAGCACCAACCCCCCTTCATAAAGAGAGGGATTCACTGCCTTTATCCCCCGAACATGAGAGCCGACCATCGGATGGCATCCGACAAAGGAAAGGTTCTTCCATTTCCGGGAGTTCGCTTCTTTCAGAACGGAGGCCTTGACACTTCCGACATCCATGACTAAAGCGCCTTTAGCGCAAACTTTATCGATCGCTTTAAGATAAGGAAGGAAAGTATCGACCGGCGTGCAAAGGACGACAAGATCCGCACTCTTCGCGCCTGAAAGGACATCCTTCGTAGCCTCGTGAACCCAACGGCTTTTTTGGGCAACGGTAAGAGCCTTACGGCTACGGCTGATCCCAACGATCCGCGCCTTTGAAAAATGCTTCCGGCATGCGGCGGCCAAGGAACCGCCCATCAATCCCAAACCGATGATTGTTATCTTTTTAAACACTGATTTACCTCTTTAGTTTTGTTATGCATAGCAACCTTTCGGGGAACGGGTAACGGGAAACGCAGGCATTTATCGTTCGCCGTTTCCCGCGAACGCGACTATATGTCGCGGCCGACGGCTTGCGCGACCAGACGAACCTTGCGCATCATTTCATCGAATTGTTCCGGCATGACCGACTGTTCCCCGTCGCTTTTGGCTTCTTCCGGGTTCTGATGGACTTCCACCATAAGGGCGTCGCAGCCCGCCGCCACACCCGCCATCGCCATAGGTGCCACAAAATCGCGATAGCCCGTCCCGTGGGAGGGATCCACCAGCACCGGCAAATGAGTTTCTTTTTTGATCACGGGGATCGCGTTGAGGTCCAGCGTATTGCGCGTCGAGGTTTCAAAGGTACGGATCCCCCGCTCTCCAAGCAGGACTTTGAAGTTCCCTTTGGAAAGAATATACTCCGCAGACATCAGAAGGTCTTTCACCGTCGCAGCAAGGCCGCGCTTGAGAAGTACCGCCTTCTTCGTCATGCCACATTCCTTAAGCAAGTCAAAGTTCTGCATATTCCGCGCGCCGATCTGGAGCATATCCGCGTATTGCGACACAAGCTCCACCTGACGAGTATCCATCACCTCCGTCACGACCAGAAGTCCTGTTTCATCCGCTACCTGGCGCATATATTTCAAACCTTCTTCGCCGAGTCCCTGAAAGGAATAAGGCGAAGTGCGCGGCTTAAAAGCGCCGCCGCGAAGAAATGTGGCGCCGGATTTTTTGACCGCCTTGGCAACACCGAGAAGCATGTCATAATTTTCCACCGAACAAGGTCCGGCCATCACGACGATCTTTTTGCCGCCAACTTTGACGCCGTTCCCCATATCGAACTCCGTGTTCTCGGCCTTGTAGTCCCGACTCGCAAGCTTATAGGGTTTCAGGACCGACATCACCGATTCCACACCGGGGAATGCCTCGAGCGGTTTGGCCTGGAGCTTTTCCTCATCCCCGATCACACCGATCACGGTCCGTTCAATACCGCGCGATACATTAGGCGTCAGCCCCAGTTCGCGCACCTTTTCACAGATATGTTCGAGTTCCTTCGGCGTTGCCGTCTTCTTTAAGATAATGATCATGATCTTTTATTCTCCTGATAAAAATCGATGCGAAACATCTGAAAATCAAACCGACGATTCCGTTACGGGTTCCCTGTCCCCCGATCCTCTTTTTTGGATATATACGCTTTCAACAACCGGATCAACTCCGCATTCTGCCCGCGCCGGCCGATCGTGATACGGACCCAATCGGAAAGTTTGTAAGCCCCCATAGCGCGTATGATCATGCCTTGGCGCAACAAAGCCTGGAAAACCTCCTGGCCATCCGCCGGCATGCGGACAAGAATGAAATTCGCCTGGCTTGGCAAATATTCCAGCCCTATTTTTTTGAGTTTGCGATAGAAAAATTTCCGGCCCCGCACCACAAGCCATTTGGTACGCCAAAGGAAAAACGAATCGTCCAGCGCAGCGACCGCTGCGGCTTGCGCTACCGAGTTCACATTGAACGGCTGGCGAACCTTGTGGAGATAATCCACCATTTCTTTGGAAGCCGCGCCATAACCGATGCGAAGCCCTGCAAGACCATAGGCCTTGGAAAAGGTCCTCAAGACCACCACATTGGGCCGCCCTTCTTTCACGAAAGAAAGCATCTTCGGAAAATCTTCGGCGTCCACAAAATCCACATAAGCCTCATCAAAACACACGACGATGTGGTCGGGAACTTTGGAAAGAAAACTCTCGACTTCTCCCGCGGTCACATAAGTCCCAGTCGGGTTGTTGGGATTGGCGATAAAGATCAGCTTGGTCTTTGGCGTGATCGCCCGGAGGATCCCGTCGAGGTCATATCGGTAATCCTTCGTCATGGGAACCGCCTTCATTCCCGCGCCGCATACCTGGGAGAGGATCGGATAGACCAGAAATGTCATCTCCGAGGAAATGACCTCGTCCCCCTCCGATAAAAAACCGCGCGCCAAGAGCTCAATGATCTCATTGGATCCGTTCCCAAAAATAAGATGCGAAGGGTCCAGATCCAGTTCTTTGGCTAAACGGATCAGGAGATAGTGACAACTTCCCTCCGGATAAAGATGCACTTCCCGGATCGCCTTACGCATCGCCCGGATCGCTTTCCCCGAAGGTCCTAGCGGGTTCTCGTTCGAGGCAAGCTTGATGACATGACGGATCCCATACTCCCGTTGAAGCTCTTTGATCGGCTTCCCCGGCTCGTACGGCTTAATATCCTGGATGTGTTTTTTGAATGGAAGCATGTTTTTAAATTTCAAATTTGAAATTTGAGATCTGAAATGGGCGCAACGCTAGTCTTTCGTCTTTCCCGCGACAGGATAGGATCCAAGCACTTTGAGGAACTTGACCTTTTTTTCCATATCCGCGAGCATTTTCCGGACGAAGGGATCCTCCACATGCCCTTCCAGATCGATATAGAAATAATAATCCCACGCCTTTTTCTTCGACGGGCGCGATTCGATCTTGGTCATATTCACGCGGTATTTCTTGATCGGCAGGAGCATCTCATAAAGCGCGCCTACTTTGTCGCGGACCGAAACCAGGATGGAAGTCTTGTCGTGCTTCGTCCGGGATGGGATCTGTTTGGAGATCACAAGAAAACGGGTCATGTTGTTCTGAAAATCCTGGATCGCCTCGGCAAGGATCGGCACATTGTAAAGCGTTGCCGCTAATTTGGAGCCTATCGCCGCCGCACCATCTTCGTCCGCCGCGCGTTTAGCGGCCGCAGCCGTGCTCGAGGCTTCCATCAGTTCCGCGTGATGGAGATGTGATTCCAGCCACATGCGGCACTGCCCGAACACCTCCGCCTTGGAATAGACGCGTTTGATCTGCTTCATGTCCCGGGCGTTGGTCATCAGATTGTGCGAGATCTCGTAATAGATCTCCGAACAGATCTTGAGGTCCGAATCGATGAACATATCGAGCGTGTGGCTCACGGCCCCGTCGATAGAATTCTCGATGGGGATCACGCCGTAATCCGCGCGGTTCTGTTCGATCTCGCGAAACACTTCGCCGATGCTCGCGCAAGAGCGGTATTCCACGCTGGAACCGAATTTGGAAAGCGACGCGAGATGCGTGAAAGTAGCTTCGGGACCAAGGTAAGCGATCGCCAAAGGCTTCTCCAGCGCAAGCGCCGCGGACATGATCTCACGATAAATGGATTTCAAAGCGTCCTTGGGTAGTATGCCCTTTTCCGCCAAGCGGTCGATCTTCTGATAGATCTCGCTTTCCCGTTCCGGGGCATAGATCTCCTTACCGGCTTCGGTCTTCTTCTTGCCGACTTCGCGCGCGAGTTCCGTGCGGTCGTTCAAAAGACCGATGATCTTCTGGTCCAGCGAATCAATTTTCTTGCGTAGTTGGCTCAGGTCCATGCTGTATTGTTTCCTCGCTCTCACTGGGTGTCGCCTCGCCTTCCGTTAACGGCACATCGGCCGGCATTCCGGAAACAGGCGTCGTTCCATCTTGGGTTGTACCTTCCTGAGGCACATCCACGATCTTCCTGGTCCCGATCAATTCGTCTTTTTTGACCGAACTATCCACGATCTGACGGATCTCTTCGATACTCGGAAGGTCCTGAAGTGCCTTTAAACCAAAATGCTCCAGGAATTTTTCCGTCGTCCCGTACATGAACGGCCGTCCGGGAACTTCTTTCTTTCCTACGATCTTGATGAAATTCTTTTCCATGAGCGTGCTCAGGACACCGCTGGTATCCACCCCGCGAAGCCCCTCGATCTCGGCCCGCGTAAGCGGCTGCTTGTAGGCCAGGATCGCTAGCGTTTCAAGCGCCGACTGCGTAGCCTGGCGCGCCTTTCGTTGGAGCTCGATCTTGAGGATCCAGGGCGCGAATTCCCTTTTGGTTGAAAGCTCATACCCGCCCGCGATCTCAAGCAGCTCAAAACAACGTTCACTGGTCTGATAGTCCGCCTTCAACTCCGCAACGATCTTCTCGATCTGACTCACCGTCAGAACTTTTGTGACCTTGCGGATCTCGGCGGGGGTCAAGGGCTTGGAAGAGGCGAAGATCAGCGCCTCAACCACCTGTTTGGCTTTCTTCGGATCCTGAAGGTCCTCTTCACGCAGGGATTCGATCTGGAACTTTTGAGCGCCCGTCAGATCTTCCAGGGCGTTCTTCTCCTCAAGTTGTTCCTGGATCTCCTGATCCAGCTCTTTGCGTAAGGCCTTAAGCTTGGTCTGCTTTTCCCGTTCCTGCGCCGCGGTCATTTTCATAATGTCAGATCATCTCCTCAAAAATTCTTATTCTCCTGATAAAGCAATGGGTCTTTATACTAATTCTCTTCCCGTTTTTCAATGACGATCTCGCCGAATTGCTTGTCCTGGCGCACCCAGGCAAAATGCGTCCTTACGATCTCAAGCACCGCGAGGAAGGTCGCGATCAGTTCGTTCCGCGTCCAGCGCTCCGAAAAAAGCTCGTTAAAAGAGACCTTCTTTTTTTCCACAAGATAAGCCTGGATCTGGATCATCTTTTCCTCGATCGAGATGACCTCTTCAAAGACTTCGTGAAGATTTTTTGTTTCTTTTTTCGCAAGAACATTCTGGAACGCGACGATCAGATCAAAGAAGTTCGCGCTGAAGGTATCAACCCCCGCGTCCTCCGGATCCAACTCTCCCAGATAATAATCGGTGATCTGGCGCGTGAACACCTTGCCTCGTTCGGTCTGAAGAAGCCCGAGCTCTTTCGCCGCTTCTTTGAAAGCCTGATATTCGAGAAGCTTGCGCACCAATTCCGCGCGAGGATCCTCGCCATCGCCTTCTTCTTCATCTTTATCCGTGGGAAGCAGCATCTTGGACTTGATAAAAATGAGCGTTGCCGCCATCACGATGAACTCTCCGGCCACCTCGAGATCAAGCTGCTTCATTTCCTTGAGATAATCCAGGTACTGCTGGGTGATCTCGGCGACCGGGATGTCATAGACATTCATCTCGTTCTTCCGGATCAGATCCAACAAAAGATCGAGGGGGCCGTCGTAGACCGCGACCTTGACATGCAAAGGATTTTTCTCAGGGCTTGCTTCCGGAATAAGCGGAAGCGCCACCGATTCCACCGCAGGCGTCACCGGAGAAACTACGCCGTCAGGCCCATCGCCTGCAGGGCTTCCTTGAGGGTTTGGCGCGCTATTTCCCGCGCCCTCTTGGCTCCCCGGTCGAGGATCTGCCGTATTTCGGTTTTTTTCTTCATCCATGATTCGCGTCTTTCCCGTACCGGCTCTAAAAATTCGTTAAGCTTCGCGGCCATTTCCATTTTACAATCCACGCACCCGCGCAGCGCATTCCGGCACTCGTGCGCCACGGTCTCCACCTGGTCCTTGTTAAAAAGCTTGTGGTAAAAAAAGACCGGACAAACTTCCGGGTGCCCCTTATCCGAACGCAGTTTCCGCGCCGGATCCGTCACCATCGTTTTGACCTTCTTGGTCACTTCCTCTTTGGAATCCGCAAGATAAATACCATTGCCATAGCTTTTGCTCATTTTGCGACCGTCAAGCCCCGGGACTTTGGGAACTTGCGTCAGCACCGCTTCCGGCTCCGGAAAAACTTCTTTTTTATATAAAAAATGGAAACGACGGATGATCTCACGGGTCAGCTCCAGATGCGGCAATTGGTCTTCCCCCACCGGAACTTTTTCCGCCTTATAAAGCGCGATATCCGCGGCCTGCAGCACCGGATACCCGAGAAAACCATGGGTGTGAAGCTCTTTGCCCTTTAGCTCATTGATCTGGTCCTTGTAGGTCGGATTCCGTTCGAGCCAAGCAATGGGCGTGACCATCGAGAAAAGAAGCGCCAGGCTCGCATGCTCCAACACCTCGCTTTGCACGAACAGTGTGCACTTTTCGGGATCCAGGCCGCTCGCCAGATAATCGACCACCACTTCCATAACATTTTCGGCGATCTTGGTCTTGTCTTCATACTCCGTGGTCAGGGCATGAAGATCAGCGATCATGAAAAAAGCATCCTGGCCCTGTAATTTCTTGTAGTTCTCGAGCGCGCCCAGAAGATGTCCCACATGCAGTTTTCCCGTAGGCCGTGTACCGCTTAGAACGCGTGCTGACATAAAGGGGGTAAATCTCCGTAAGTTCAGAATTGAGAGGATTTTACAGCAGATCGTTCGGAAGTGTCAACAAATGCGGTGGTCTGTCCCTAAAAATTAAATTGCAAGGAAATCTATCTTCTTGTAGGGAATGTGCTATACTCCATTCCTCGAAGTCACCGGCGAGGCAAGATAACCCAGGCTACAGCCCTCACGAAAGAAATTGTCCTTTCCATTGCG
>CAZGCC010000040.1:0-7809 GCA_964524195.1 uncultured bacterium
GCTCAGAGACGGCCTCGGAAACACAAACGCAGTCAGAGGAAATGGGATTTTCTCGGATTTGCATGGGGGTGAATTATAACGCAATCCCCTTCTAACTACTAGGAATGGTTTCTGAAATACTGGGAAACGGGGAACACACACCAAAACTCGTTTACCGTTCAGCGTTCCACGGTTTTATTAAAATTCGATCCCGGGTTGGGCGGGAACCCTACGGTCAAAGGAATGCTTCACGCACTTCATTTCCGTTACGATATCCGCGATCTTCTGCAGGGCTTTCGGGGCGCTGCGACCGGTTAAAATAACATGTTTCATGGCGGGCTTGTTCTTGAGAGCTTTGATCACTTCCGAAGTTTTCAGGAATTTATATTTGAGAGCAATATGGATCTCGTCGAAGATCACAAGCGCATAGCCCGGATCCTTCAGAAGTTCGCGGCATTTCTTCCAGGCTTTCTGAACAGTCCGGATATTTTCCTCGCGGGGCACTTTCCATGTAAATCCCCCGCCAAAACTCCAGACCCGGAACTTGTTATGAGGGAGGATATGCCGGCCGGGAGCCTTGAAGAATTGCACCATCCCGACTCGCTTGCCGTGTTCCATCATGCGCACGGCAGACCCTACGGCCGCGGTCGTCTTCCCTTTTCCGTCTCCCGTGAATACCAGGATCAAACCTTTATTCATCGCTGCTTTCGTTTTCATAAATTTGAGATCTCAAATTTGAGATTTGAAATTCGGGATGCGCTTCCATGGAACAACGAAGAATCCGTCCCCGTTCCCGTATTTGGCTTCGATATGATAACTCTTACTCAGATTTTCCGGCACAAAGACTTTGTCCGGCGCTCCCGAGGCCATGTTCTTCCCCTGATGCATTAGCAAAATACGATGACAGAATCGCGATGCCAGCGCCAGGTCATGCAACACCACCAGAACCCCGCGTCCCTCGCTCGCGATCCGTCGCAGGAGCTCCATGATCTGAAGCGCATGGAAAGGATCCAGCCCCTGGACCGGTTCATCAGCAAGAAGGATCTCGGGGCGCCCGGCCAAAAGCCGCGCGATCATCACAAGGGCTTTTTCGCCTCCCGCTAAATGATCCACGCGCCGTCCCCGGAGTTGAAAAGTATCCGTGGCCCGCATTGCATCTTCGATGATCTTTTCATCCACATCCTTCAAATCTTCCCAGGGCATGAGATAAGGGATCCTTCCAAGCGCCACCACGCGCTCAACCGTAAGCGGCCAGTGGACTTCCCACTCCTGCGGCAGATACCCTAGTTTCCGGGCCAGGATCCGCGGTGCGATTGCGCAGATTGGTTCTTCCGAGATCCAGGCCTCGCCTTTTTGGGGCTTCAAGACTCCCGCAAGAACTTTCAAGAGCGTGGTCTTCCCAGCGCCATTCGGCCCGACCAATCCAACGATCTCGCCTTTCTCAAGCGAGAACGAAACATCCTCGATCGCGTGAATGCCGTCCAAAGAAACAGAGAGATTTTTTACTTCCAGAAGCTTCATAATATTTTTTTCCTCATCTGAAAGATCAGAAGGAGGAAGAACGGCGCGCCGATCAGCGAGGTGATCACTCCCAGCTTCAGTTCCACCAGGGAAGGGATCATCCGCACCGCAATATCCGAAAGAAGCAACAGGATCGCTCCGCCGAGAGCGCTTGCTCCCAAAAGTTTTCCCGGCTGGTTCTTGACCCAGGGCCGCAACAAGTGCGGCACGATGAGCCCCACGAATCCGATGCTGCCGCAAACCGAGATCGAGGCACCCACGCAACAGGCCGTCCCGAAAATGATCCGGAGCCGGAGTTTCCTAAGCGAGATCCCGAGACTTGCCGCGGTCTCTTCGCCGAGGCTCAGGGCATCAAGCGCCCGTCCGTCCCATAAAAGAAGCGCCCATCCGATCAAAATAAAAGGCAACGCCAAAAAGACATGCGTGAAACTCCGGTCCGCAAGCGATCCCATCTGCCAAAAAACGATATCGAGCGCCGCGTAAGGGTCTTTCAGGAGATTCAGCATGAGCGAGGTCCCGGAGAACGCGATCACATTGATCGCGATCCCGGCAAGAATAAGCGTTTGAATGCTGGCGAGTGAGCCTGCGAACAAATAAAGAAGTGTGACCGAGAGGAATGCGCCGAGGATCCCTCCGGCCGGAAGCATGACAGGGGTCAAAGCGACAAGGCCCGTGTAAAAAACCGCCACGGCGCCGAGCGCCGCGCCTCCGGTAACTCCCAGGATCCCCGGTTCCGCCAAAGGATTCCTTAAAAATCCCTGCATCGCTGCTCCGGCCAACCCAAGTGTCGCTCCCACCAAAAGTCCTAATAGCGCTCGCGGCATCCGGATATCCCAGAGAATGTAGGCATTCGCGGAACCTGGATCCATGAATGCCTTCCAAAGGGAAAATTTTAAAACTCCGAGGCTCAAGGACCCGTAAAAAGCGAGAAACAGGATCACCCCGAGGATCCCGTACAAAATGCGCGGGGATATTTCCCGAACTCTTCCGGAAGTCCGAAGCTGAAGCTCTTCTTCTTTCTTTTTCATTTCGAGGTTTCCTTCACCAAGATCCGCACCGCTTCAACGGAGGCAGGCGAACCGCAATTAAGTAGCGAAGACGGCACGGTCACGACCTTCGCTTGCGACAAAGCATTCCGGATCGCGGGGTGAGAAAGCACCTCGCCCCGGATCGTTCGCCCGCTTTTCTGGTCGCTTGTAAAAATAAGCACTTCAGGCTCAAGCTCAATCAATTTTTCAAGGTCGAGCTTTCCATAATCCTGGATCCCGATCTGGGCTGCTACATTAAGAAGCCCTGCCGCTTCCATGATCGAATTCTCAAAAGTCCCCCGCCCGGGTACGAAGCTTTCGCTTTGGAGGAACACGGCCCTTTTCGGAACGAACTCTTTCTTTTTTTGACACGAAGGACACGCGCCCGGATCCAGCACGGGTTTTTTCGGATCCAGAGCTGCTAACTCGTCTTGCATTTCTTTGATGATCCTCTCACCTTTTTCATTCTCGCCAACCGCCTGCGCGAGTTTCCGGATATCCGTGTAAATATCTTTGAAGCTTTTGGGAACTCCGAACACCAGCACCGGGATCCCCGAGCGTTCAAAATACCGAACCGTTGTTTGGCGGCTGAATCTTCCGGCCAGTAAAAGATCCGGGTTGCAGGAAAGCACAGCCTCCACACTGCCCGCCACTTTTTTGATCTCTCCAGCCTTCGCCAAAAGTTCCTCGGCCTCGGGGTCCCTGTCAAATTGCGTGATCGCCGCGATCCGTTCCGGTCCGACCAGACTCAACAACAGCTCGTCGGTGCAAAAATTGACGGAAACGATCCGCTGAGGACTCTGCGCGCCGCTTTCTTCAGCCGCAGTTATTGCGCTTCCGAAAAGAACCATGGCCCCCAAAAAAATAACCGAAGAAATAAGCACCCTTCTCGGGAAGCTCAAGATCATTCCTCGCTCTGAATCTTGAACATGACGGGTATATCGACATATTGAGGAATGGCATCCTCCTCACACGAAGCCTCAGAAAACTTCCATGTCTTGATGGCATTCAGGGCCGCACGATCCAGAACCTCGTGCCCGGAAGTTTTTGCGAGCTCCGTCCGGCCCACTGATCCGTCCGGAAGAATCTCCGCAGCGACCACCACTTGACCTTCCCATCCTTTCCGGACAGCCTTCCGGGGATAAGCAATGATTTTTGGCGTCAGGACAGGAAAGGGCAGGCTGCTCTCTTCCTGGATCGGATGCCACACTGCCGCGGGGGTCAAAACCCTCGGCGACAAGCGCGAAGAATCGTAATCCCCCCCCGATCCTGTCACAAAGATCGCGCTCGTCGATCGTTGCTGCCTCGGCGAGGATGCACCCCACCCCTGTCCGGCCATTTCCTGCGCATAAAGACTAGAGAGGAAACCGCACACTATCAAAAACAACCACGCAATAGCTTTAATCACAAAGCTCCTTTTTCCTATCCAAAATAAATATCCTCGACATTCTAATACTCCAGCGAAAAACCCGAAGCCAAACTTCTTTCTCGGGCAGGATAATACCCCACTTCTCCACGAGTGGTGCTATAGGCAGCATACTCCGAGAATTTCGCATCAAAAACATTCGTCAAAGCAATCCACGCAGCCACCCACTCCCATTGATACCGCGCCTTCAGATCTACTGTCGTGTATGATTTCATTTTCGCCTGACTGTTGCTCTGATCGCTGATAGCAAAACGAGAACCCAGATGGTTCATCTCAGCTGAGAATGTCAGCCCCTTGACAGGCTCCAGAGCAAATCCTGTCGCAAATTTAAAGCTTGGCACGAACGGGATCTCCTTGTTCGCATAATCCCCGCCCTTGAAGTAAGGCTTCTGGGTTGTCAAATTAAAGAACGGTTTTATGTTGTACCATTTTTTTTCAAATAATTTCAAGGATGATTCCAGTTCCAATCCATAGCGGCGTGTCAGCGAATTGTAGTTCTGGTTATTGCCCGTATTGGGATCGTAATAGATCTCATCCTTGATGTCTGTCAGAAACACATTGAGCGCAAGATCCAACGGCTTATAGGTATTATCCCGAACGCCAAACTCATAGTTCATTTCCTGCTGCTGTTTAAGGCCTGCGTTCAAACCGCCTCCGACAGCCCCCCAAAAACTCCACATATTCGCGTAAAATTCATCGGTTGCCGGCATCCGGTACGCGCGCGACACATTAAAATAGAGCAACGACCGTTCGTTGTAACGGAACCCAGGCCCAATATCAAAAGCGGCATTGCGCATACTGGCCGTATCCAGATTCGCGATAGCTTCCTTTTGGTCAAAACGGTATTTAGCCCAGTCCCCACGAATTCCCGAATTCAGAAGGAAACGATCCCGAAACGAAAGACTCTCAAAAAGATACATTCCGAGAGATTTTTTCGTAATATGCACAACATCCTGCCCAGGCGCACGATCCCCGCTTCGGATCTTGTCTTTCGCAAAAAAAACATCGAAACCTCCTGTCATTTTGCTTGTGAGCCAGCTATTAACCTCTTTTGTCCATACGATCTTGGGTTGGAATTCATAAGAATCGATATGATGCACCGTCTCCCAGTCCCCCGCGGCAGACCAAGCGGACGCGGGATAGGGCGAACTCCCTTTGCTTTGCCGACGGCGGAATGAACTGAACCCTGAGATCGAGAACTCATTGTCTCCAAGATCAAAGTCCCAGTAAGGATTGGCCGTAAAAAAAGTCTCGCTGGTCCAACCGCGATCCTGGGAATGCGTGCTTCCCCGTCGGCCCAAGTCTTTGATTTCATTCATGAAAAGCGCTCCCGGCATTCCATAACGGTCTTGGTGATGCCCGGCACTCATATCAATCCCGCCGCCATGCCAGGGCCCAATACCCAATTTCCCGGACCAGTCGTTGGCCCAATAATCGCTGTTCGTCCTCCAGCCACCATCTTGCGTATTTTCATAGCTGAAAAGACCGCGGACCCATTCATTTCCGGCAGAAACCATCCCCCCATTTTTTCTGAATTTATTCATCCCGATCTCACTTGACGCTCTGGCGTGAATCCCTTGCCGTGTTTTTTTTGTCACAATATTGATCACACCGCCTGTGGCATTATCCCCATAAACCACCGTAGAAGGCCCACGGATCACTTCAATGCGTTCAACAATTGAAAGGGGAATTGCCGACCAGTCCGCACCTGAAAGATCTATTTGATTGGTACGACGGCCATCCACAAGCACGAGCACATTCTGCTTGCTTGCTTCCCCAAAACCGCGGATATCAACATTTATCCCTTTGGGATTGTCAAAAGTATGAGAGACCACAATACCGGCCTTCGACTTCAAAAGCTCAGGGACATAGCGGGCTGTGGAATTTTCGATGTCTTCCTGATCGATGACAGAAATACTGCGAGTCACATTCGCCGTGGTGTCTTCAGTCCGGGTTATCTCAAGAACAGTCACATCAGCGGCCACAGACCTTGAGGGAGCTTTTACTTCGTCTTGTGAACTGGTCACACTTACAGTCCCAAACTGATTTCCGGAAGTATTCGAGGTTGATTCTTCAGAGCGCTGGACGCTATCCGCGGAACGCTTGGAAAGGGGCCAACTCCATCCGATATTCAGAAGGCAAACTGCGAGGAACAAAACGCTGATCTTCCGGAGATGCGCGCCCCGGAATTTTTGTTTCATGGACACAAAAAAACCCTTTCCGCCTCGGCATGGGCATGAAAGGGCTCACCTGACAGCACCTCTGCACGGAGGACATTTGATGTTTTGCAACAGGCAGGTCTTCTGACTCGATGAGCTTATTCATTCCTACTTGCGAACCTTCCCACCTCGCATTTGGAGGCAGTGGCTGTTTCGCTTTCGTTCTCATCTACAGCGGCGGCACCGTGGAGTCCTCTATATCTTGAGGCTCACTTCCCTATTAAGCCGCGTGGACCGCATTTGCAGTCCCGCAGCACCTATCACCATAGTTTCTTCAAAGAACAACTGCCGAAGTATAGCGGGATATCCCGGAAAATCAATTGAATTTTTAAATCGACGCGCTCTTTAAAGAGCAGCATTCCACAAAGGCTTCTCAAGGAACTGCGCAATCTTCTCGGCGTCCGCCCGGAGCTCTGCGTAATGGCCATGGTCAACAACATTCACGCGGCTGGAGTCATCAAGGATCAGATTCAATTCATAACTGTGAAAAGATGTCTTGCCTCCCCTGCAGAACTCTCCGATGATCTGAAGAGCGCGAACACGGTTCAGCGCAACAACTCCCTTTTCCTGCTGGCCGTAAATAAAGGTCTCCGGAGATCGCCGCGTCTTCCAAAAATACCCGCGTTGTTTGTCGAAAACAACCGGGGTCGTCGTAAAATAAAACATGACAATTCCAACCGTCATAAACAACAACCCAACAAAAGCTCCTCCCAAAAGGGATACGCTTAATGAGGCTAACAAGTCGCGAACAGAAAGAACAAAACAGGCTGCCCCCGCTGCAAAAAAAACAAAACAAAAGAAAAGGTTGCCAATTGTAATATGAAATTCTGCCCGATCAGGTGAAACAAGGACCAGTTTATGAGTTCGAATATTTGTCCCCCCCCCGCACAGAGGAGTCCATGATGTCTTCAAAGCCAGCTCATCATTAAAAACGGAAGGATCGACCGTTTTTCTCTGTGAAAGAGCCTCAAGATCCTTGAGCGTTTTGTGGATCTTTTTAAACATGGTGGCCTCCCCTTTTAAAAGCAACCTTTCGAAACAAAAAATCCTCTTTGCTCTATGAAAATTGCATCGCGGCCGTTTTATGTTTTCTGCCCTGCCCTGTCCAAAATATCCTTCTCCCGGAGACCCCGAAAATCAAAAGATCATCCTAATCGAAAAATAAGCGCCCCCAGAGGTGGCAGGTGAACGCTCAGCGAGCAAGGACGGTGTTGCCATGCGATCGCTTCAGAGTGAAGGCCGCCCAAGTTCCCCAACCCGCAGCCCCCATATTCAAAAGCCTGGTTGTTAAAGATCTCCTGATAATGGCCGGCATACGGAACACCCACGCGATAATTTTCGAGGATCATCGGGGTCATGTTGAACACGAACAAAAGAAGCTGCTTTTGATCCGAAGACCACCGGACAAAACTCAGGACCGAACGGTCCCCGTCCGAATGATCGATCCACTCGAAGGCCTGCGTCGAACAATCCCCTTCATGGAAAGCCGGATTTTCTTTGTAAAGCCGGTGAAGATCCCGGAGCATGCGGTTCACGCGTCGGTGCCGTGGGGCCTGCATCAGATGCCAATCCAGCGACTGACTGAAATTCCATTCGTTCCTCTGGGCAAAATCACTGCCCATCAGATGAAGTTTCT
>CAZGCC010000040.1:7819-11956 GCA_964524195.1 uncultured bacterium
CCCGGGAAAGCGAACATGTAGGCAAAAAAGAGCCGGAGATTGGAAAATTTCTGCCAGTCATCGCCCGGCATTTTCTCAAGAAGCGACCGTTTTCCGTAAACAACCTCATCGTGCGAGATCGGAAGGACAAAATTCTCTGAGAACGCATAGCCCGTCGAGAACGGGAACATCCCCTGATGGTATTTCCGGAAAAGAGGATCTTTGGAAAAATATTCCAGCGTGTCGTGCATCCATCCCATGTTCCATTTCATGCTGAACCCCAACCCTCCGAGATGCACGGGCTGGGAGACCCCGGGCCAGGTCGTGGATTCTTCCGCGAGGGTCAAAATACCGGGGAAAGATCCGTGCACCACCTGGTTGAATTTTTTGAGGAATTCGATCGCTTCGAGATTCTCCCGGCCGCCGTATTTATTCGGCTCCCATTCCCCGGGTTGGCGCGCGTAATCCAGATACAGCATGCAAGCCACGGCGTCCACGCGCAAGCCATCGACATGATACCGCTCTAGCCAGAAGAGAGCGTTCGAGAGCAGAAAATTATCCACTTCCTTTTTCCCGAAATCAAAGACCAGAGTTCCCCACTCGCGCTGTTCGGCGCGACGCCAGCTCTCGGACGCGTAGATCTGCTTTCCGTCAAAATCAAAAAGACCGTGCCCGTCCCTGGGGAAATGCGCCGGCACCCAATCCAGGATCACGCCGATGCCGTTTTTATGGCAGTAGTCCACGAAATACATGAAATCTTCCGGCGATCCGAAGCGCCGCGTCGGGGCGTAATAACTGATGACCTGATAACCCCACGATTCATCCAGGGGATGTTCCATCACCGGCATCAGCTCGATATGGGTATATCCCATGAACCGGACATATTCCACAAGCTGATGCGCCAGTTCCCTGTAATTTAAAAATCCCCAACCATTCTTCTCATCCCGTTTCCAGGATCCAAGATGAACCTCGTAGATCGAAACCGGAGACTTGAAAAGATCCTTCTGCTTCCGATCATGCATCCATGACTGGTCATTCCAGGAATATTGGTCCAACCGCGTCACAACGGCCGCGCTCCCCGGTCTTAATTCCGTACCAAACGCATAGGGATCGGTCTTGAGGCGGACTTGTCCGTCCGCTGCAGACCGGATCGCGTACTTATAAACTTCTCCTTCTTCGAGACCGGGAATAAAAAGACCCCAGACGGTTGAGAACGGAAGCCGGGTCATCGGATGCGCTCCCTGGATCCAGTGATTGAAATTTCCGACGATGCTGACGCTTTTCGCGTTAGGAGCCCAAACCATAAAAAAAACACCGCGAACACCCTTAAGGGTCAGGAACTGCGCTCCGAATTTCTCATAACTCCGGTAATGCGTGCCCTGTCCGAGAAGATAAAGATCATAATCGCTTAGCTGGTCGGGGAAAAAAGCATAAGGATCCGCCCCCGCTTTCTGGAATCCCGATTCATCACAAGAGATAATCGTATAGGGAAAGATCTCGCGGGCGTTTTCGAAGACAGCTTGGAAAAAACCCTCGGGACGGATCCTCTCCATCAACTTGCGCTCTTGATTCCCCTCCGATGGGAGGACCCAGGCTTTTACGGCGCGCGGCAGAAATGCGCGGATGATCACGCCGCGGCTCTTTCCCATAGGATGGGGACCCAGAAACTTAAAGGGATCTCCTTCCTCAAAGCGAAGGATTTTCTCGACGATATCAGGATCGTGCAGTCCGGACGACTGAAGCCCCGGCGTTTTGCGCTTTCCCTTTTGGAGGATTTGCGTCGCGTTTCTTTTTTTGGAAATTTTCTTTTTTGATTTTTTTATCATGATTTTTACTCCCGTCCAAGCCCTTCAAGCCCGGTCGCCGCCTGGATCCCCCGCGCCACTTCGGGGATAATACCCTTTTGAGCGTAAACGGGACGGATCTCTTTACGGATGAGCGGCAATTTGCTCATAAAAACAAAGGCGATCAGCACACAACTTGCGCCGCCGATCAGAAGAGTATACGGCGCGCCGATCCTCGCGGCCAGAACTCCTGCGAGCAAACTCCCGAAAGGCATCGTCCCCATGAAGGCCATCGTGTAAAGGCCCATCACCCTTCCGCGCTTGTCTTCTTCCACCACCGTTTGCAGGATGGTATTGCAAGCCGCCATATTCACCATCACCCCGAATCCGGAGATCAAAACGATCGGCATCGCGAACCAAAAACTTCGCGAAAAAGAAAAGATGATGATCGTGACCCCGAAAAGCACGGCGGTCCAGGCGATGATCATTACAAGACCTCGCACATTTTTTCGCGCGGCCAAATAAATGGCTCCCATGAGCGCTCCGAATCCGGACATCCCCATAAGAAAACCCAAAGTGTTCGGCCCCCCATGGAAAATATCCCGCGCAAAGACCGGCATGAGGACCTGGAAAGGGATCCCCATCAAGCTGATCATGGACAAAAGGATCAGGATCCACCTGATCGGGACAAAGTGAAATGCATAACCAAAACCTTCCTTAAGCTCGACCAGGATGTGCCGCGGCACAGCGCTCAACTTGGGCGGAGTGACCCGGATAGCCCTCAATGAAAAAATGACCGGGATAAAACTGACGGCGTTCAGAAGAAAACACACTCCTTCTCCCACCGATGCGATCAAGATCCCCGCAATGGACGGTCCGATCAACCGCGCAGCATTAAGCATCGAAGAATTCAGCGCGATCGCGTTCCCCAGATCCTCCCGGTCTTCGATCATTTCGACCGTAAAGGCCTGGCGGATCGGAATATCAAAAGAAAAAATGATCCCCAGAAAAAAGCTCAGAGCCATGATGTGCCAGACCTGGATCTGATCGGTCAACACCAGGAAAGCCAGGATCGACGCCTGCACCAGGGAAAAACATTGGGTCCCGATCAGCATCTTCCGGCGGCTATGGCGATCGGCGAAAACGCCCGCAAAGGGCGTAAAAAAGAATGTCGGGATCTGGCTCATGAACCCGGTCAGCCCCAAAAGGAACGGAGAGTTCGTCATGCGGTAGACCAGCCAGCTCAGAGCCACTTGCTGCATCCAGGTCCCGATCAGGGACGCGCTCTGCCCCCAGAAAAAAATACGGTAATTCCGGTGCCTCAGCGCGCGAAAGACATTCCCCATCCCAGCGGATTTATTCATAGCGCAACGCGCGAATGGGATCCAGCTCCGCGGCCTGTTTGGCCGGCCAAAGGCCAAAAACGATCCCCACTCCCGCGGAAAAAATAAACGCCAGAAGTAAAGATCCGAGCGTGATGATCATTTTCCATTGAGCGAGTGTCGCAATAAGCCAGGAAACCACGCCAGCAAGCAGGATCCCCGCAAGACCTCCCAAAAAAGTGATCAGGATCGCCTCCACAAGAAATTGCATCAGAATATCCCGCGGTGTCGCGCCCAGAGCTTTCCGGAGCCCGATCTCTCGCGTTCTTTCCTTTACGGAAACAAGCATGATATTCATGATCCCGATCCCTCCCACTAAAAGGGAGATCGCGGCAACGCTTCCTAGAAGGATCGAAAAAACGCGGGTCGTGTTCTGGAGAGCGGCCTGAATATCCGCAAAGTTGCGGATATTAAAACTGTCATAGCGCTCCGGAGTCAAACGATGCCGCCGAATGATCAGCTTGTTGATCTCTTCTTGCGCGGCGGGCATCGCAGGGAGTTCTGTGATCTCCACATCGACGACATCCAAATAGTCTTTTCCCATCAACCGCCTCATCGCCGTCATGAGCGGGATAACGACGACATCGTCCTGATCCCTGAAAGGGCTGGCCCCCAGAGAAGGTAATATCCCCAGGACCTGAAAATTGACCCGGTTGATCTTGATCATCCGCCCGATAGGGTCTTCGCCACCGAACAGGGACTGCTGAACTGTCTGACCGATCAAAGCCACCCGGCGACGGGTCTGATTTTCTCCTGCCGTAAAAAAACGGCCCGCGACAGGTTCCTGATTTTTCATAGGGGCGTATTCCGGCGTCGCCCCGATCACCTGCGTGCTCCAGTTCTTGTCCTCATAGACAAGCTGCCCCGCTCCGTTGACCTGCGGGGCTACCCTTTTTACATTCGCAATTTCGCCGATCGCCCGCGCGTCATCCAGCGTCAATCTCGTCGCGGCGCCCGCCGACACGCTGGCCCCGCGCACTTTGATCGAACCT
>CAZGCC010000040.1:11966-13256 GCA_964524195.1 uncultured bacterium
AGATTAGAACCCATCCGGGAAAGATCTTCCTTGATCGATTCCCCCGCGCCACGCCCAAGGGCCAGCATGGTGATCACGCAAGCCACCCCGATCAAAACACCCAGCATAGAGAGAAAAGATCTTAATTTGTTGCCATGGATCACGCGAAGAGCTTGTTTGAAATGCTCGGTAAATTCTTCAAGGTTGTATTTCTTTTTCGCCGAAAACTCCCAGAGTTGCGGCCGGTCTTCCAGAGGGATCTCTTTTTTCCCGGGACCGCCGCACCTTTCGTCACGAATGATCTTCCCATCGTGCATCCGAACGATCCGTTCAGCCGCGTTCCCGACATTCTCATCATGCGTCACAAGCACGACAGTCATCCCCTGCCGATGAAGTCCTTTGAAGATCTCCAGGATCTCCGCTCCCGACCTGGAATCAAGATTCCCCGTGGGTTCGTCAGCGAGGATCATCAGGGGCTTGTTGACAAGCGCCCGCGCGATCGCCACGCGTTGCTGCTGCCCTCCAGAAAGCTCGTTGGGACGGTGTCTGACCCTGTCGGCAAGCCCGACTTTTTTGAGCATTTCCTCCGATCTTTCGAGATCACTGGTACGATCCTCCGAGTAAAGCAAAGGAAGACAAACATTCTCCAGAGCGGTTGAGCGCATCATAAGATTGAACTGCTGGAAAACGAAGCCGATGACGCGATTCCTCAGGAAAGCATATTCTTCTTCCTGTAAATGGGCTGTGTCCTTTCCCATTAAACGGAAGCTTCCGCTATCCGGTGTATCAAGGAATCCAAGGAGATGCATCAGCGTGGACTTCCCGGACCCGGAAGGCCCCATGATCGCGATGAATTCTCCTTCTTCTATAGAAAGCGAAACGGCCTGAAGGGCCCGGACCTCCACTTCACCAATCTTGTAAGTCTTGGAAATGTGTTCAGCTTCGAGAAGCTTCATGAGGATTTCTTCGAATTGTCTTTCTTCGAGGTCCTGGGAGGTCCCAGAAGGTTCGCGGACTTTTCTTTTTCTTTTTTCCGGACGATCACGATCTCCGATCCATCCTTCAAGCCCTCCACGATCTCGGTCCTTTGACCGTCAGATTCGCCTATCTTGACCGCGACAGGCTCCAGCTTTCCTCCAAAAGCCTTCTTGTAGACGGCAAAAGACGCGTTTTGAGGATTAGGGCGATCTTCCGGCCATATCACAATGGCTTCGGATGGGACCAGAAGAACTTCTTTGCGGTCTTTAACAATAAAAGTAACATTCGCCGTCATCCCGCTCCGGAAGGAAGCAAGCTCTCTTTGCGGAGCCA
>CAZGCC010000041.1:0-1026 GCA_964524195.1 uncultured bacterium
AGCAACCACCAATTAGAGCCTATTTGCCGTTCAAGTACCCCTCTCATTTGAAAAATCAAAAAAGCTGGCACGCCGATGATAATGCAATAGATTAAAACAAAAATACTTGTCCGAGTTATAACCAGTTGAATGTCCATAATGCGATAACGGACAATCGCATAAGCCAGACACAAGGCATAAATCGCAATGCCGCCATTTAGATAAGGCGGGAAATTAATGCCGTACCAGACAAACCAATTAGACGCTCCTCCGATAAATCCGATTAACGACGACCAAAATACCCATTCGCATTGCTGCTTTAATCGCCCTTCGCTTTTGAGAACTCCATGGGTCCATAAATAGTAGAAGCAATAAAACACCTGAAAAAACCACCAAAAGAGATAAATGTGAAAGACCGCGGAAGGAATCGGCCAGTAGCCATAAGTATATTTCCAGGCCCAGGATTCATAAAATGATCCGAGAGCACAGATGCAGAAAATAGCATTAAGAATATAGGTGATGAGAAGCCGCTTTTTGAATTTATCAGAAAAACCTAGAAGCGCGTGTGTTAGCTGAACAAAGAAATTATTTATCAATACCACGCCAACGATGCATAGCTTGAAGAAAAAAATCGCTGCTTGCTCATTAGCTGCGAATTGCCACAAAAAGTAAAAAAATGCATAAAAAGACAAGCTTGAGGCGAAAAAACCATATGCCAAACGAGTTGGATTGCGGTGACTCCGGGCAAAGGAAAGAATTCCTAAAAAAGCGGCTAATAAAAAATTAAAAAAACTAATGACTCCGAAAGGAGATATCGAGGACATGAGTTTAAAGCTTTGTCTTCCGACCGGTGCAAACGTTGTTCATGTGCCACTGGTCACGGGTTATAAAAATATCCCGGAACCCTATCCGCCAAAGCAAGCTGCGCCAAAAGGCGGGCTTCCGATAGTATAGCGTCCAGTTTTCTCCCGTTGAAGTAGCCAGGGTTTTCCTCATCAATTTTTTTGTATCGAGATTCTCATACGATTGAAAAACGACAATTCCACT
>CAZGCC010000041.1:1076-5185 GCA_964524195.1 uncultured bacterium
AAGTCGCCTTGAGAATCTTTTCGGATGTTTCATCATTGAAGTAAATTAATAGACCCGATGCAATAATCACATTGGGTCGCCATTTCTTCTTCGAACCAAACTTTTTTAAAAAATCCAGCTTGAACAAATCGCCTCGAAGAAATCTTATGTTTGCGACCCCTTCTTTTTCACTCAAATCTCTTCCTAGACGAACGCAATTAAGATCCTTATCAACACAGATAGATTCGATCTGGCCAGCATTATGCTCCTCTTTCAACTCCCGCAAATACCGTGCCCCACCAGATGCCAAATCCAAAACTTTTGTCTTTCTGTTGTGCAGCATATTGTTTTGGACTTCATTCCAAAGAATACTCTTTATTTCGTCTTTGCGAATTCGAGTAGCCTGACAGGCTTTCAGGCCGAGAAGAGCTTTATCTATAATCTTCCCAATCACGAACTTCCCCTCAGGAACATTGTTGTACATATGCTCAAAATTTATGCCAGATTCTGCACCCTCCACGATGCATCCGTGCCCAAGCTTGGATAGCCTAAGGAGGTTCTTTAAAATTACCCGATAAAGAAAATCATCGAATTTCGCTATTAAACGTTTGAGCATTGGAGTTGTTTTTTCACACTGGTTAAAAAATGGTTAATATCGAGAGGTTTGTAGAGGTAATCGACATATCCGATCTGCTTAGCCCTTTCAACGGCGCCATCGCCTTCATATCCCGTAATAAAAATCACCGGACTTTCCTTGCCCTGCGAATGACTTATAAAGTCTTTGGCCTTTTTGATTGTTTCAATGCCATCAATGCCGGGCATGCGAATATCAGATATGATTAAATCGAATGATCTATTTTTTGCCACCCTAAGCTCCTTGATTATTTCGAGGGCTCTATCTCCACTTTCAGCAATCTGAACATTTGTAATGCCTTGTTGGACAAGTAGTTTCCGTAAAGACTGAGTTACCAGCGGCTCGTCATCTACTAATAAGACGAATTTGTCGGAAAAATTAACAACAGCTCGATTGTAATCACAAAAAGCATCGAAGAACTTTAATGTTTCTTCTTGTATCAAATTCCATCGATCGTTATGAAAATGATTTTTTGAGTCGGTGATATAAAATCTCGTTGGAATCCTTTTATTGAGCTTCTCATAAAGCTCATTGGTTTTCTTTACATCCATAACCTCATCATATTCGCCACGAAAAAGAAGTAGCGGCGTCTGGATTTCATCGATATATTTCAAGATATCATCCGAATAAGCGATCTCATGAAAAAAATCATTAAAACTATCCGATTTTAAAAGCCCATATCGGTGGGTTATGTTTAGCCTCGCTTCATCTATTTCTTTGCGGCGATACCGATCCAGCATAATGGAGTCGCTCAAGAATTCGTTCAGAATCTCGGGCAACACGCCTTTCGTTTTAAAAAGCTCTTTTACTTCCTCATTGAAGCCGCTTTTGAACCAATGCAGGTAAGAATCCGTCATGCAGGTTACGGTTGTCACCAGACTTCCAAATTTAATTCGTCTGTCACGCAACGATGCCAAAAGAGAGATTAAGGCTCCAGTGCTGTGTCCCATAACACAAATGCGTTCGTTGCTTTGAAATTTATAATTTTGCGTAAGATAATCAATGGCAGCTATTAAATCTTGCACTGAAGCTTCAACGGACCACGACCCAGATGTTCCAGCATGGCCACGAAGGTTGTAAGTCAAAAGCAAGTATCCACTCTTCGCAAAATACTCACTATTGATCTTATATTGTTTAACGCAATAGCCTAAACCGTGAGTAAAGATCACAATCCCCTTGCACTTGGTCAAATCTACCGGGCGACAAACCTTGCCAGTCAGGGGGGTTCCGTTTGATATAAATTCTATCTTTTCAATGACCGTTTGCGGATTATCCATGGTCAGCATCATCTTCTAGTTCAGATCGACGTTTGCCCGTTCGTTGGTCCGTTTTTCTTCATTTATACCGTGCTCCTTAAGCTTGTGCTTAAAGAGCCACCTGAGATTATTCAGACCAGGTGTTTTTATATCTTTTTCCAATAGTTTCCGTCTGGCTTCATACTTGCGAACGATCCGGACAACCACGATTGCCAGAATCAAACAGACAACAACATTTACCCAGAATATCACCATCCAAATCGAACTGTTCGGTCCCCAATCCATAGACACACCTCCACTATTACCTTCTGATTTCACTCATAGATATCGGACGTTTCGGGGATATCCTACAGTAGAAAGCTACGGACAAGTAAGACATAAAACCGGATGGAATTCGCCATTATGGACATAAGATGGATTGCTCGCTTAAATCCTGCCACATTCCTGCCACACAACTAGGGTAATTTTTGAAATTTAGGACTTTGAATGACTTGGATTGACTTTGCTTGTCTTGGAATGGGACCCTTGAAGTGCAAACCAGAGATGAATCGAGTACTTATCGAGAAGTTTGAGATTTTGCGAGACTAATTTTTGTGCGCTCCTGTGCCTTAACTCAGGCAAATTACGTCATTTTCATGAATCTTATTCAACATGAAATTTTTTCGTAACTCTAAGCGAGGAAATGGAATACGTGGAATTTCAATGGGTTATAAAAACGGCCAGTTTTTCTCCCAAAGCAAGCGCTCTAGCCCCTGAGCTACACCCCGATGGACATTAATATTTCTTTTCTGTATCGATCATCGGGGTTGTATTGACTTCCCCCGATTCTTTAATCAGAGTCAATGCACCCCGAAAAATTGGCTCTGCTAAAAATAAACCCGAAGGGTTTCCCTAATTAAAAAGAAGCAACCTTTTCGTCCCAGGAACACGCCCTTTATGGGGCGTGTGACGCGGGACTTCCCCGACATCTTTTAATAATCCAATGCACCCCGATGTGTCTTTTTAAAAAATCCTGAAAGGATTGTATTCTAAGTTAAGGAGAGAGATGAAAAAAGACTTTTATTGCTCAAAAAATCGAGCGCTCGCGATAGACACTCAGCACCAGCCCCAGACACATGCAGGTCATGATGAAAGAAGAACCACCATAGCTGATCAGAGGAAGCGGGACTCCAGCGATCGGCATAAGACCTATGGTCATCCCGATATTGAGGATCACCTGCGAAAAAAGAAGCGCCAGCACTCCCCCGCAAAGCATTTTCGCTTTCACATCCGTGGTGTGCTGCATGACAAGGAAGATCGAGTGAAAAAGAAAGCCATAGAGACACAGCACCAGAAGGCTCCCGAGAAATCCCCATTCTTCTCCGATCACACAAAAGATAAAATCGGTGTGGTGTTCGGGAACAAAATGCAACTGCGTCTGCGTTCCTCCCAGATAACCTTTACCCCACAACCCGCCCGACCCCACGGCAATTTTGGATTGAAGCGCCGTGTATCCGGAACCCAACGGATCGAGATTCGGATTGAGAAACACCATTAATCGTTTCTTCTGATACGCCCTGAGAAACTCCCAAGCGACCGGAATAGCCAAGACCATGGCGCTGAAACAAGCTATCAAAAATCGCTTCCGGACCCCCCAAAGAAAAAGCATGACGACCGCCATAGGAATGAAAAGCAGCGAGGTCCCGAGGTCCGGCTGCTTCAGGATCAAAAAAAGAGGCATCGCTAAAAGCAAAAGCGCTTGGCTAACAGTCCTGGTTTGTCCTTCCCAGGGATGATGCCCTCCCAGGAAGTTGACGACCACAAGAAGGGTCCCGAGTTTTGCGAATTCCGAAGGTTGGATCGCGATCGGCCCCATCACCAGCCACCGCTGAGCGCCCAACACCTTACTCCCGAAGAAATCCACTAAGACAAGCAGGATCAGGGTCACAATATAAAAAGGATACGAAACGCTCAAAACAGGCCGGTAGCCGATCCAGGGCACCGCGATCAGCACCGCAAGCCCTGTGAGGATCCAGAAAACCTGCTTGGCTTCATAATTGCCGGCATCACGATAGGAAGCACTATAAATAAAAAGGATCCCAATCGCGGCCAGGGCAACGACGGAAAAAAGAAGCGGAAAATGGATCCCGTTAAGCAGCCGGCGCAACATGAAGGGCCTTCCACGCCTCGAGCATCTGCTTCACAAGCCGGGCGCTGGTGATGCCTCCGGAACCGCCGTGCTCCACAAATACCACAAACGC
>CAZGCC010000041.1:5195-13076 GCA_964524195.1 uncultured bacterium
AGAACAATAATTTTCATATCATTGCCTCAATTCATATTTTGGATTTTTGTAAGTAAAAAATCCGGTCATCCAGCTATGAGCCTTGTTGGGAGGCGCCTGAGCGGTTCCCGTTTTTCCTGCGATCTTGTCAAAATCCACGCGGGCCAGTTGCCCGGTCCCGTAATCCGACTCCACAACTTGAAGCATAGCCCTCTTGATGACCTCGAGATTCTGTTCCTGAATCGCCACGCGAGGCGCTTCGAATGCCGCGTTCCGTTCTTGAACGACCAGGTGCGGTTCCACCACTTTGCCGTTCTTGGCAATAATGGAAGTCAGCCGCAAGATCTCGAAGGGGGTCACAAGCATATACCCTTGCCCGATCGCCATGTTGAGAGTCTCACCCTGATACCAAGGCTGATTAAAGCGGCTCTTTTTCCACGCTGAATCCGGAATAAGGCCGGGGGCCATGCGGGAAATCTCAATTTTGAGCGGTTCTCCGAGCCCGAGCTCGTGGGCATAATGCGCGATCTCATCAGGAGTCAGTTTCTTTGCCAGATTGTAAAAATACACATTGCAAGATCGCTCCAGAGCTTCATAAAGATTAAGGCTTCCGTGTCCTTCATGAAGCCAACAGCGCGCGGGTTTCGCCTTAGGGCTTAATTTGAAAGAACCGCTGCAGTGAAACCGCGTTTGAGGAGTGATCCTCCCAAGATCCAGCGCGGCAAGCGCCGTCACGAGCTTAAAGATCGATCCGGGAGGATACGCGGCATTAATCATCCGGTCCAGCATCGGAGCGTTCGAGTCCCTCAAAACCTGCAAGCGTTGTTCGCTCGTAGCCGGCGAGACAAAAATATTCGGGTCATAAGCGGGAGCGCTCGCCATCGCCAAAAGACCGTCCGTCTCAAGATCCAGCACAGCGACACTCGCGTGCAGACCCTTGATCATCTCCATGATCTTTTTCTGGAATTCAAGGTCCAGCGTCAGTGTAATATCCGAACCCGGTTCCGGCTTCCGGTCTGAAAGCACCTGTACCTTCTGACCGCGCGCATCCACCTCGATCTGTTCCCCGCCGCGCCAACCTCGGAGGGTCTCATCGAATACTTTTTCGATCCCCGCGCGACCCATTTTTGAATTCATTCCAAAACGGTCTCGATCCACTGAGGCATACTCCTTCGGGGTCAGCGCTCCGATATAACCGATCAAATGGGAGGCTGTTTCGCCGTAAGGATAATAGCGGATCCCGTCCACGCGGACACTGACCCCCGGAAGCTCCGACCGTCGTTCTTCGATCTTGAAAGCAAGTTCTCGTGAAATATCTTCCTTGATCATAGCCGGCGCAAAAGGATATTCGCGACCCGCGCTCATACGCCGGCGAATCTCTTTTTCCGGCATTTCGAGAAGTTTCGCCAATCGTGGATAGACTTCCGGAGTCACATCCTCCGGGATCGCGATGATATTGTACGACGCGCGATTTGTGGCAAGCAAACGGTTGCGTTGGTCGAACACCCGTCCGCGCGGAGCTTCCAGCGGGATAAGACGGACGCGGTTGCGTTTGCTTATTTCATAATAATAATGCCCGCGTACAACCTGGGTCTGGAAAAGCCCCAACCCCAATAAGGACAGAAGAATAAAAACGAAAGCCTGAAAAAAATGGAAGCGCGTGAACATTAGCGAAAGAGCTCAAATTGACGGCCCGAGGAGCGGCCGAACCAACGATTTGTCATAAAGTTAAAAAAAGGAAGCATCGCGCTCGTATAAAGAGCGGTCATCGCGATCAGCCCCAGATATCCTCCCGCCAACGAAGGAGAAAGTCCTCCCGTCAAACATCCCGCAAGAAGTTTTACCCCGCCCGCGCAGAAAACAAAAAGAAAGGTGATGACGAAATAAATCGCCGGCAATTCCCGTTCCATTTTTTGCACAACAAAATCGAGGAGCAAGGCCAAACCCACCAGAAGGCTTGCTTCAAGACCGATCAGCCCTCCCCCAAGAAGATCGCGCAAAAGTCCCGCCCAGAACGCGACATAGACGGTTTTGGGCGAGCCCCATTCGAAGGCGGCATAGCAGATAAAAAGATAAAGCAGGCTTGGATAGACTGACCGTATCTGGAAAACAGGCATGACCGTCGCGTCCAGAACGGCCAGGAAAAGAAAATAAATAATTACTTTTGCGGAGAGGAGACGAGACATAGAACTTCCTCAAGCTTTGAAAAAGATACGGAAGGTTTCACAAGGGCAAGAAGATGCATGCCGTCGCTATCCCGTTCGATCGCCTCGATCTTTCCGATCTGAAGCCCCTTGGGAAAAAGACTTCCCACCCCGGCGGTGATCACTTCTTCCCCGATCGCCACCTCGGCATCCAGGGCCAGGTACTTCATCTGAAGCTTGTCAGTTCCGATCCCGGTCACAATCCCCTGAGCACGACTCACGGAGGTCAGTCCACTCACCCGGGAGTCCGGATCGGGCAGAAGAAGCGCATGGGCAGTATAAGGTTCCACCTCCTGAACTCTGCCAACCAACCCCTCAGGGACTACGACCACCATATCTTTTTTAATGTTGTGGTGACTTCCCTTATCCAGCAAAACGACTTTTTTCCACGGGGTCACATCTTCCCCGATCACATGAGCCCCGATGGTGCGCAGCGCCAGAGGCGAACTGAAATTAAGAAGCTTCATCAGCCTCCGATTCTCCCGTTCCATTTCCTTAAAACGAATCAGCTGCGTTTCAAGTTCCTGGATGCGCGCAAGATATTCTTTTTGTTTATGAACGGCATCAAGAAAATTGCCGGACTGATAGCGAATCGAGTAAAGTCCCTGGCGAAGTCCGCTTCCAATCACAAGAACAGGGCGGATCAGGGTGGAGAAGATGGCGTGGAAGGTTTCGTTCAGTTTAGGGAATTGAAAGAAAAGAACGAGCGCGAGGACGGGAACTGCAAGAATGTAAACCGAACGCCAGCGCCGCATGGGGGCGAAATCTCCGATACGCGAAAAAATAAAAAATCCTGTAAATAACGACGATCGTCAATACCAGGAGCCCGCTTTCGGAAGGACGCTAAGAAGAAAAAATTCTTTAGTATTCCCGGGCCGCGTTGCTATTCACCGACAAACGCTTCAGAAGGTGAAAATCACTCAGGTAACGACCCGTACCAAGCGCCACGGCGGTAAGAGGATCATCGGCGATATGGACCGGAAGCCCTGTTTCTTCACTGATCAATTTATCCAGGCCCCTTAAAAGAGATCCCCCTCCTGCTAAGACCAAACCCCGGTCGATCAGATCGGCGGATAACTCCGGCGGTGTCCGCTCCAATGCGATGCGAACGGCTTCGAGGATCGCCGAAAGCGGCTCGGAGAGAGCTTCCCGGATCTCCTCGCTCGTCACGCTGATCGTCTTGGGAAGACCGGCAAGAACATCGCGACCTTTGACATCCAGGGTCGTTTCCTCTTCCAGAGGATACGCGGAACCGATGCGGATCTTGATCTCTTCAGCGGTCCGTTCTCCGATCATCAAATTGTAGGCCTTCTTGAGGTGCGACATGATCGATTCATCAAATTCGTCGCCGCCAATGCGGATACTCTTGGCGAACACGATCCCCGAAAGAGAGATCACGGCAATTTCGGTCGTTCCGCCGCCGATATCGATGATCATATTGCCGGCAGGCTCATGGATCGGAAGTCCCACGCCAATAGCGGCAGCGATCGGCTCTTCGACAAGATACACCGGCGTGCGGGCCCCGGCCCGTTCCGCGGAATCCTTGACGGCGCGCTTTTCGACTTCGGTGATACCGCTTGGGACCGCAATCACGACGCGAGGGCTGATGCCGGTTTTGCGGCGATGGACCTTACGGATAAAATAACGGAGCATGGCTTCGGTAATATCAAAATCCGCGATAACACCGTCCTTCATAGGACGGATCGCGGTGATGTTTCCAGGCGTGCGGCCGAGCATGCGTTTGGCTTCTTCTCCGACCGAAAGGACCTGGTGAGTGCCGCGATCAATAGCCACCACGGAAGGTTCACACAACACGACGCCCTGGCCTTTTACATAAACAAGAGTGTTGGCGGTGCCAAGATCAATGCCGATGTCGCTTGAGAAGAATCCCAACAATCTATCGATCAGAAACATGAGCTCTGCCTTTTCGTATCTGTTGTGTGGGCTGGAAGTTGCGAGGCCGTAGTATATCGAAAGGATTTTTCACTGTCAAACCAAAACAACCCTTCATTTTACGACCTGAACAGCGCGCGGAAGTGCTCCATGAAAGCGGGATAGGAAGTGGCTATACAATCCGTATCGGTAACGGTGATAGGACCTTTTGCGGCAAGACTTGCCACGCCCATGCTCATGGCGGTCCGGTGATCCCCAAAGCTCTCGACGGTCGCTCCGCGGAGCTCCTCCACCCCGCGGATCAGAGACCCGTCCGGCAATTCTTCGATCGAAGCTCCCAGCGCCTTTAAATTCCCGACCATCGAGCGGATACGATCTGTTTCTTTGACGCGAAGTTCCGCCGCCCCCGAAATAAGACTCTCCCCCTCCGCAAGCGCCATCGCCACCATCAACACAGGAAGCTCATCGATCAGCGAAGGGATCTCCTGATGTGTGATCCCCGTTCCCTTGAGTTTCACTCCCTGCACGCGGATATTTCCCATCGGTTCCGGAGAGGTCTGGGTTATCTGGATTTCGATCTTTGCGCCCATGCGTTTTAAAACCTCCAGAATCCCGGCACGCGTGGAATTCAGTCCAACATTCTGAATGGTCACTTCGGACCCCGGGATCATGGCAGCCCCCGTGATAAAAAAAGCCGCGGAAGAAATGTCGCCCGGCACGCGGGCACGCATTGGCAAAAGCATTTCGGTCTTCTCGATCACAAGATCATGCCCGAATTTTTGAAAATGAGCCCCGCTTGTCTCCAGGAACCGCTCGGTGTGATCCCGCGAAGGGATCTCCTCGCGGATCAGAGTCCGGCTTTCGGCGTACATGCCCGCAAAGAGAAGTGCCGATTTGACCTGCGCGCTTGAAAGTTTGTTATCAAAATCGATCCCGCGAAGCTTCCCCCCGCGGATCGTGAGCGGCGCAAAGTTGCCGTTCTCTCTTCCCTTGATCTGGGCACCCATTTGTTTGAGAGGATCGGTCACGCGACGCATCGGCCGAACCGAAAGCGAGGGGTCTCCCGCAAGCGCCGTTTCAAACTTCTGACCCGCGAGAATTCCGAGGAGGAGTCTCATGGAGGTCCCGGAATTTCCTAGATAGAGCTCCCGACCCGGCTTTGAAAGCCCGCGCAGCCCCTTGCCGGCAATGAGAACCCTTCCCGTTCCTTTTTCATGATGGATCTCGATCCCCATCTGCCGCAGGGCGTCAAGCGTATGCAGGCAGTCCTCGGCCTCAAGAATATTTTCATAAGCGCTCTCTCCTTCGGCCAAAGCGCCAAAGAGGATCGCGCGGTGAGAAATGGATTTATCTCCCGGGGGGACATAGGTGCCGCGGAATTCTCCTGGCCCTTGAAAAGAAAGCTGGTTCATGGGAAGGACGGATTATTTCCGGTGGACCCAAATGCGAAGCTGATCAAGCTTTTCCAGGATGATATCTTCTTTGGCGAGAATTTCTTTTTGCTGCTGATCAAGCGCTGCGATCCGGGTTTTGATCTCAAAAATCTCACTGAAAAACCGGTCGGTCCAGGGAGCGTCATCGGCGGCCCAAACCCTTGGGGCTAGAGAGATCAGCCCCCACAGCAAAAGCAGAGAAAGAAATTTAGGCCCTGCGGATCTCATCGCCTTCGACAACCTGGTTCTTGGGATCTTCCTCGATGAGCGTGGCGGCGGAGAATTTATCATAAAGCTTTTCAACCTGGATCGTCGCGCTATCCTGACCCTGCTTAAGAACTTTCAGTTTATCCCCCATCTTAAGTCCGTCCTGGAGGCCTTGGTTGATGACTACGAAATTGAATTTGCGGTTCACGGTAAGAACTTTGGCGCCGGAAGCCTCGGCAATATCCGCAGGAGATGAGACTGGCTCAACTTCTTGCGGAGTTTTTTCCGGCATGACCTGCGAGGTTCCTTGCCCGGGAGTGGTCATCGTCGCTGAAGAACTCGAAGTTGAAGCTGGAATCACGGAGGAGGTCGATGTGTTTGCCGAAGTCGCCGGAGCGGTACTTCCGGAAGTCATAGGCTTAAATACAAGCTGCGAACTGGTCTCTCCGGCGGAAGATGTGGAACTCGTCATAACCGAGGTCGCGCCGCCTTCAAACGGCTTGGGAGCAGAATAGATATCCGTCTTGAGATCCGCGGGACTTACATTGCAGGCCGCTTGCGCGTCCTTCGCTTTTTTCTCAAGCTCTCCTACCTTGCGCTGAAGTTCGGCGATCATTTCCTGATGGCCCTTGAGCTGCTGTTCGAGCGCGGCCTTTTCGGAATCGATCCGTCTTTGTTCGGCCTGAAATTTTTCCATTTGAGACTGCATGGCCTCTGCCTTGGTCCGGTACTCTTCGCTTTTGGCCTTGAATTGTTCCCTTTCGGACTGAACGGCGATCATCTTTTCCTGGACCTGGTCATACTTGGCCTCGACGCTCCCGCGAACGGTGCGCTCTTCGACCCATTCTTGATACAAATAATAAGAACCCGCCGCTGCGGCAACGGAAAGAAGAAAAGCGAATATAATGCCTATTTTTCCCATATCAATTTATTCCTTCATAGTCTTGCTTGGTTCTTACGAAACGAATCAAATCCGGAATCCTGATATCCTGCTGCTTCACTCTTAGGCAGGAGAGAACCCAGGATCCTTAAACCCCGGATTCTCCCCCTCCATCAAGCTTTTACATGGATCCTTCTCTCTCCCGACCGGCAAAGAGCGGAACTATGAAAAACAAAAAAGGCCTAAGAAAGGTGCTTGCTGACGAGCTTGGTCATCTCGAACATATTGACGACCGACTTACCGCCGAACACGGCCTTGAGATTCGCATCGGCATTGATGTTGCGTTTGTTCTTCTCGTCCTGGAGCTTGTTCTTCTTGATGTAGACCCAAAGCTTCTTGACCACTTCGCTGCGCGGCAACGGACCCTTACCGACCACTTCGGCAAGTTCTGCGCTCACGGCCAACGGTTTCATAAACGCTGAATTAGCTTTCGCCATTTTGCTCTCTCCTTTTGGTTAAACCGAGTTCTCGCATCCGATCCCCCGGATCCGATCCACGGTCTTTACTGGGTTAGTATCCTACAATACAGCTTCAAAGACAACAATAAGCTTTTCTTCGTTGCTAAAAGACTATCTTCGCCGAAAACTTGACTTCTAAAATGATCGGCCAGGACTGCCACCATTTCAACTTCGTTTAAGTTGATAGGCCTTGGGACTATTTCGGCTTCGCCAAGAGAAACTTCAGCTCTTTCATGAAGTGGCTCACATCCTGGAAGTCGCGGTAAACGCTCGCAAACCGCACATAAGCGACCTGATCGATCTTCGCAAGCTTCTGCATGATGAACTCCCCAATGATGCGCGAAGGGACTTCCCGGTCGTATTTTTCGCGCACGGTCGTCTCGAGGTCGTCGGCGATCTTCTCCTGGGCCGCAAGCGGTACGGGGCGTTTTTCACAGGCCTTGTAAACCCCGGCGAGGACCTTCGAGCGCTCATAAGCCTCGCGGCGCTGATCTTTTTTCACAACGAACATCGGGATCTCTTCGACGCGCTCATAAGTTGTGAACCGCTTGTTGCATGCCGTGCACTCCCGGCGGCGGCGGACCACTTCCCCTTCATTCGCGGCGCGCGAATCGATCACCTTATCCGAATCCTGTTTGCAATAAGGACAGCGCATGAGCTTCCGTTCCTTTTTATGAAGTTATTGAAGTTCCGGATAAAGCGGGAACTTTTGAGTCAAAGCCTCGACCCTCGCGCGGACTTTGGCGAGATTCGCCTCGTCCTCGGGG
>CAZGCC010000042.1:0-12948 GCA_964524195.1 uncultured bacterium
TTTGTGGAGGCGTTGCGCGTAGATCCAGTGCAAATAGACGAAAAGTCGCTTTCCAAAACCAAGGGACGGATTCGTGAAGAGAGTCCGGATCCGCTTGTCCAGCCCCGCGCCAAAAGCGGCCGCGCTAAGATCCGCTCCGTAAGCCCGGGCGAGTTCGGCTACATCATCAAAATGCGCCAGCTTGGCCCCCAGATAGATCAGCTGCGTTTCCTTGGCCATTTCAGCACTGCGAATATTCACATACTGAAGCTCGTTGCGGTCTCTGCGGTCTTTAAAAAATCGATCCAGAACTTCTTTGGTCCTTGCCTGGAACTCCCGGCTTTTGTCGGGCATAAGTCCGAAAACAACGACCGGTTCGTTTTTCTGTCTGCCTTGGGGATCCTGGAATGAAAAATCGGGCTGAAACACAAGATCGAAATCAAGGTCATCGTTTTCATCAGGATGCGCGTTCCATTTGATCACCTCATAGAGTCTCTTGGAGGTATCCGGATCCACCATACCCCGAAAAACAAAGACCTTGCGCTGCCGCGCCTTCCTGGAGCGAGCTTCATCTTGACGGACTTTAGCAAGAGCGGGACCGATCTTTTCTTCAGCGGCTTTTAAAATTTTTTCTTCGTAGGCGGCGTAATCGTAATCCGGATCCAGAGCGGGAGCAAAATAGATCACCTCGTTCTCCCCGATCAAATGCTTCATGAGCTCCCATGTCATGTCTTCACGAATCAGGGTTGCGGCTTGACCTTTTTCGCGCAACGAAGCGACGATGCTTTCTCCATCGATTTGCTCATGCCCGACACCATCAATATCAGAAAATTCGCTGTCTTCGCCTCGTATTTCACTGCGAGCCGCAACGGAAGTTCCGTCCAGTTCTGCAAAGATCACAGCGGGCCATTTCTGGTTCGGCACGGTCCCGCGAGTCACCTCAAACCTCTGGATATCATATTTCACTGGAGGAAGATGGTGTTTTCCCCCAAGCGACTGGCCGGCAGCAATAGCTCCATCCTCAACACGAACGCTCCCCTGAACAAGAAGCTCTCCTGAGGGAACCTTCCTTAAAAGATAAACAGAACCCGCCCCGATCTCAGCCGCAATGCTCTCAGCCGCTTGATCGATCGTCAGAGTTAAAATCGCTTGCCCCTGGACCGTTTCCCGAAGCTCCGAACGGGAGACTCGTTCGATGCTCAAAGCCTGATAGCCTTTTCCCCTCTGCTGAACATCGGAGTTGTCCCTTTCAAGATTCGTGACGGGAATTCCAACCATCCACTCCTGAAGATAGTGAAAACCGTCGCGCTCTCCGGCCCCCGGGTAAGTCACTTTTTTACCCTTGATAAGAGACCAATCGGAGACCTGATAACTTTCTTTGAGATCCTTAATGATTCCATCCATGCCCCCTACACGGGCCCAGATTTTTCCGTTGTCCTGATCGTAATCGTTATTTCCGAGATGGATCGGGAAAACAATGTTCCGGCTCCCCAAAGTGCGCGAAACGATCACGACCTCTTCTTTGGGCAATCCGTCTTCCCGGCTAAGAGAAGCATGAATATTGATCTTTCCCTTTTTGAACAAGTTCCCGAGCGCGGGATGAGAAACGATGCTAGAGAGGACTTTGTATTCTTCCGGATCCCAACTTTTGACATTCTCAAGCATGGAAGGAGAAAGAACCGCGATTGCCGCAATGATCGGTGAAAGTTTTTTTTCTCCGAATTCCATAGCGGCTTCCTGAGCGCTTAACTTTGATATCTTTTCCAGTGTTTTTTTCAAATTCTCCAGGCCTTCGTCAGCCTGGCTTTGGGTCCTGATCTGGTTTGCCAGGTCGTTCAGGTTATCTTTTTTAAGAACCCCCCTGTCGAATTGACGAAGATATTCGGCGCTGGTCAGCGTCGCATCCAGAACACGGCTCAAACGCAAAGAAACCGCCTGGTAGGACGCAAAATGGACCCGGTTTGTGTTAAAGGTTTCGATGGCCCATTTAAAAGTGTCCAGATAAGCGTCTGGATCATCATACCGTCCTGCGTTCTGGTCGCGAGCATCAACCCTGTTGTCGCTATTGGGGATCAGTGTATTCCCCGAACCCGGGCGCGCTCGATTGAGAACCACTCCTTGCTTCTGGATGATCCCTTCCAGCCATGCCGGTCCCATCTGCAAACCGGCATTAGCCGAAACATCGGCTTCCGTATATTCCGCGGCTCCGGTACCGCGCCAGCGATCTCTTTCCGAATCTTGAACCTGGATATCCGTAGCTGCTAAAAGTTCCCGCTGGTCTTCAATGCCCCATCCGGTCCTGACGATCAATTTTCCAGGCCCGATCCGGTTGATGTCTTCGGCGAGGCGCTGCAGATCCAGGAACATCTGCTTGCTTTCCTTACCCGCCTGCACATTTCCGAACAAAATAACCTGAGCTCCCGCTTTAACAAGCTCTCTTAAGTTGGTATTTGTAAAGGCGCGTTTGCGCCCCGCTTTTTCATCCACCATCCTCCCGGAATAGGAAATAACGATCCGATCCGAATCCAGACCAAATCCGTGTTTTTCGCTTAATTGTTTTTTGGCCGTGCGCTTGATCTCGACGATCTGTTCCGAGGTTAAAAATTCAACATTCGCTCCGGGAAATAATTCTTCTGCGATGGCGCGGAAAACAGAGTTGGAAAGGTCCCTGTCATCTCCATTAGTGATCGCAAATAATTTTGAGGTGGGGTCGAATCCGGCGACTTCATAACGGTGAACTGCCGCAACAGCGCTAGCTCCATCGGCGGAACGAATGCCGCTGCTGGTAGGATCCCTCTGGAAATCATTATTCCAGAAAAGCCGTGACCAAACAGAGGCTGAAAAACCCATCGGCCCAAACTCCACCCAACCGCGATTCCGATAGGTGTGGGTCACCATCCACACAAAGGCGTTCCTTAAAGTGCTGTCGACGCGGTCCAACATGGACTTGTAAGCCGCCGCGGGACCCATTTGCCCGTCGTTGATCCAAAGCACAGGCGCTTTCTTTCCGCTTTTTTTCTCGGCTTGTTGCAATTCAAGTCGCCGAGTTAATTCGATGTCCGCTCGAGTGAAAAACTCGACAAATTCTGAGTAAGAAGGCCATTTCTTTGCCGGATTATCATAGCGATAAAGAAGGCGCGTGTAATAATCCCCGCCATCGATCAGATAAACCCGCATTCCATCCGCCGTTTTTCCTTCGAAGATCTTGGCGCGCACTGGATTTCCCCGGACCGGGACATCGAATTCAAAGACCAGCTTCAGGTCTTTGACCGGCTTGGGCGCTTTCGCGTAGTCGATGGGCTCTTCGGTCTCATTGTCCGCCTTTAACCGAAAGTGATAGAAAGGCTCGCGTAAAACGATCTCCGCGTCTTTTCCGACCAACTCGCTTGCTTTGGCAGTGTGGAATTGACCCACACGCCCCAACCCTCCCGCCAAAAGAACGGTTTCCGGAGAATCGTAATAGATCGTTCTTCCAACAAGCCGCGGGGCATTCTTCCCAAGCCAACCATCGAGAGGTTTTGCCTTAAGCATCAAAAGGATCGAATCGATGAGTTCGTCGTTCCCAAAACCATCTTCATTCTCTTTGATAAAATCGATCATCGCTTCCCGGTCTTTTTGATCCAGAAGAGCCACGGCTCGCAGAACCGGCCAACGGCTCTCGATAGGGTAAAGATCCCAATGTTTCGTGACGCGGGCGTAATCCGTCAGAATGTCTTTGAGATTTTTCCGGACACTCAAAGGATCCTCGTCCAGGACGCGAATAAGCTTTTCTAATTCTTCTTTAATATAGAAAGCATCGTCCGCTTTCACCGCAATAAAATGCGGATCCTGGGCAAGCACAAAGGATCCTTTGCTTTTTTCAAGGAGTTCCATGCCGGGACCGGCCAAGCGCTCCAAAAGTCCTAGAACCGCGGCATTTTCAGTTTTCAATCCCTGTTCCTCGATCTCTCGACTTGCTTCGCGCGCCAGCTCCTGAAGAGAAACTGATTTTCCGTCCCGGTTTAGCCGAAGCAGAACACCCAAGATCGCGTTCATGCGCTGCCAATCAGGGTTCCTCTCGTGGACGCCCTCCCACAAAACATTTTCGCCTGAAACAATGGCCGGCTTTTTGAGGGCCTGCGCCTCAGGAACGCTGATCTTATTTAAAACAAGAATCCGGTATTCCCAACCCGCGAGGACCATATTCTGATCCAGCGGGAATGTGTCTCCGGTGAGCAGGTCTTTCCATTCATAGTTTTTGGCGTTCTCTTGCTCGATACCCCATTGAGAGAGGTCTGGGACATACTGCATGCCGGCCATATTCTGGGCATAATTAACCAGAACCAAAGCCTGCTCTTCTCCGAGCTTCCGCTGGACAGCGACCACATGGTCGGACATCTGAAGCTTCCGAGCTGGAAGCCTTTTCACTTCTCCTTTCCTGAAAAGAGGTGCCCGGGCAATCTCCATGAGTTTGCGATACGACTCTTGAAGCTGCGTATCAACCGTTTCCTTGATCTCCGCGGGCCGGATCCAGTTGGCGCTGGGCTTCCCCTTGGAAAACCCTTTCTCCTGATCCGCGTAAACAAGCAGATTCCCGGCCGATGCTGCGGACAAAACAGCCATCGCGGCCATTTGTTCGTCCGGTCCCATTTTGTTGGCGATCATTTCGGCGGGAGGATCATCGTGGTTTAAAATATAATGAACCGTGCTTCTTAAATAGTCGGCGGGAACCCTTGTCAGATAACTGATGATCTCGGAAGCCGGCTGTCTCGCGTCGACAAGCGAGTGATAGAGATAACTGTCATAAGTCCCGTTGAGCCCGAGTTGCTGGAGAAGACCCTCTTTCTGCTCATAAGATTCTCCAAAAAACCATGCCTCCGGGTACTCAGCTTTGGATTCCGAGAGGATCTTTTGCAAAAGTTCATTTTCCATGACTTTTTGCCCCAAGGGCCTGAGCCAGGAATCATTAATATGATCTTTCAAGGTGTAATGGGCCATGTCCACTCTGACCGCCCCGGAATTTGTGAGATCAAGAATATAGGAAAAAACCTCCCCGAGTTTTTTCTGAAGCCCGGGCTGGCTCAAATTGAACTGGGCTGTATCCTGCCAAGGACTGCCGCCGTCGTAACTTCTCCGCCCATGCGCGATGCGGTAGATCTTTCCTCCGATATTTACCGCGAAAGCCATCACGCGTTCAAGCTGCCTGCGGTAAAACTCCGCGCTAAACCCGTTAGGCCCACTCACCGCCGGCGGCAAATAATCTTCAAGGCTCAACACGGTGGGCACTCGGGTCGGATCCTGGACAAACCACTCGGGATGCTCTCTGACCCAAACGGAATCCGCGGCCATATGATTCGGCACAAAATCCAGCGCCACTTTCATCCCTTTCCGGTTCGCGCGGATCACAAGCTCCCGAAAAGAAGTCTCGTCCCCCAAAGCCTCGTTAAGAGTGTAATCATCGATCGCATACGCGGAAGCCACGCGTCCCGAACGGCCGGGTTCTTCCCAAGCCTTGTTGAACCGCTCGCTAAAATCACTTGTCTTCCAGACCCCCATGAGCCAAAGAACATTGGCCCCTAATTTCCGCATCTCATCGAGCTCTTCGTCCGTGATCTCATTAAATTTTTTCCGGAGCTGACGGCTATTGATCTCGTAGATAACGGCTCCTTTTTCCCGGACTTCCCGACCAAGCGTCTCACGCAAACCCGCTCTCTCTTCGGCGCTGGCAATGCCGGACCAGGGATCTTTTTTGTCTTTGGTGGCACGCGCTTCAGAACGCGCGGCGCCGGAGCCTTCCCCTGGGACATCCTTCCCCACAAGAGGAATAAAGCTGACACTTGGAGGGTAAAGCCCGTTCAACCTGATGAATTCCTGCAAGGAGGGAAGTATCTTTTCAGGAACCAATATCTCCATATGGCTTAACCCCAACCGGATCCCTTGGAGCGCGTTCGCGGCCTGGAAATCAAGAGCCTGCTCTTCCGTCATTTTTTTCGTCCGGAAGCTGATCTTGTCCTGAGAAAAAGATACTTGCACAATTTCCCGATAATCGGTTCCCGGAATAGCCTGGACCTCGGAGATCACATTTATCGTTTGCCCCTTAGACTCCAGAACCACGCTCCTTTTCACATTCCCCGAACCAAGGTCAAAAACAACCATGTTGTCTTCAAACACCGTGATCTTTACGCCTTCCCTCTGCAATGTTTGAGAAGCATCTTCTTTGAAGTTTTTAAACCTGCCAAGAAGCTCCGGGAAATGCTCCGTCGCGGTAAGACGCCAGGTATGGGGTTCGTCGAATGCTGTTGATCGAAGCTCGGAGCGGTAAACTTCAGCGCTGGCTTCCAAGGAACTATCCATGACAGGGATAAAACCGAGGTCGGGAGAGAAAAAATTGTTCGCTCTCATGAATTCTTGCAAAGCGGGAAGCATCTTTTCAGGAACCAATATCTCCATGTGACTTCGCCCTAAACGGATCCCTTGAAGCGCGCTTGAAACCTCAAAATCAAGCGCTTGATCTTCCGTCATTTTTTGTGTGCGGAAACGGATCCTATCCGGAGAAAAAGAGAGCTCCAAAACCTCGCGGTAATCGGTCCCGGGAAGAGACTGATTTTCAGAAATCACATTGACCGTCTGACCCTTCGACTCCAAGACCACGCTCCTTTTCAGATTTCCGGAACCAAGGTCAAAAACAACCATATTGTCTTCAAGAACCGTGATCTTTACGCCTTCCCTCTGCAACGATTGAGAAGCGCCCGCCTTCAAGCTCTTGAGTCTTTCGACAAACTCGGAAAAATGTTCCGTTGCGGTAAGCCGCCAGGTATGGGGTTCGTCGAATGCCGTGAGCCGCATCTCGGAACGGCGGCCCTGGCTTTGCCAAAGCGCCTTGGAAGAGATCGGCCCGGCGAGCGCGAGGGCGATGTTGTCGCGGGCGATCATTTCAAAAAATCGACGGTTTGCAGTATCGGCGAAAGCGAAAACCTTCTGAGCCTGGGCCCTGTATTCTATCCAGGCTCCGAACGCGGATACTTCGGGCTTGGTTCTGTCTGAAATTTTTTGTTTTTGTTCTGAGAGCTCCCTCGTCTCCGAACGGCTCGAACCAACGGCTGCGTCAACAAATCGCTGACGAACAACCCCGCCTCCCTGAGGATGGATCGAGCCAACGATACCGGACACGCGAGCGCCCGTAACAGCCCACTCACGACGCCAATTTTGAGGTGATATTTCTTTCCAAAAACGGAGTTCACTCCGGACTTTAGGCGCAATAAAAGAACGCGTGAGCGCTTTCTCCCCGAGGAGAGTTGAAAGATAATTTTTCTGGTCCCCCGGAGCGATCTCGCCGATGCTGGGGGCGATCTCAACATAAGAACCCCCGGAACTCAGGATCTTTTCCTTGAGACCTTCCGTGTGAAAGCCGCCGGTAATAAGCGCCGCTTTTGTTTGGCGAAGTTCCCGCATCCGCTCAAGCGCCTTTCGCATCATCCCATGCTCGCGCTCGATCGCTCCTTCGTAAAACTGGATTGCCGTCCCAAGCAGAGAAGTGATCTTGGTCAAGCGGTGCGGGGTAAGGTTTAGGCTGAGAAGTAGTTTTTCCGGGGTGATCTTCCGGGCCTGCGTTTCCTGGAATTCTTTGCGGCTCAGTTCAAGACGAAGAAGTTTTTTAAGAAGGCGGTAATCCCGCAAAATGCCGGCGAGTTTTTTATCTTCCTCCGTCTTGATAAGTTGGGCGGTCAATTGATCCGTCAGGATCCGGATCTCTTCCCGAAGCATATCGCTTTTTAGCTCGCTTAAGAGGATGATCTGCTGGAGATAAAGCCGGAAATTCGGATAGGCTTCAAAAGAATAATCCCTCGGAAGCTGATCCATCAACCGCTCGAAAACAAACCGGGTTTTATAAGGAGGAAGATCGTGTTTTTTTGCGGCTTCAAATACCGCTTCAACCTCTTTTAGCAAGGAGGCTTGAACTTTGAGCGAAACAATTTCTTTTAAAAATTTTTCTTTTTCCCCTTCCGCTTTCACAACATCGATCTTGGGATCGATGGCCTTCAGGCGGAAATAACGCATAAGAACGGGCCAGTCTTTTTGCTCGCGGACATCCTCAAGATCCAGTCCCGACTCGCGAGAGGCCGCGTCTTTGAGGAACTTTATCCAATCCTGCAAAGGAAGCCGGTTCTCTTCGAAAGCGGTTTCGCGATCGAGGAATCCGCGCAGGGTCTTATTCATGGAAAGGACCGCATGTTTTTGCCAACGAAGATAGAAAGCCTGGAGAAAATTGTCCGCGCGTTTGCGTCCCGCAAAAACAGTCCGGTAAGCCTCGAGGTTGGCACTATAGGTTCGCGCGTCTTCAACGCCCCACGCTTCGCTTTTCCCTGTCTCTTTCATCAGAAAAGCTTCGGCGCCCGTCATCTCAGCGGCTTGCATGAGCTTGTCATTGACAGTTTCCTGAAGCGCGGGGTCTTTGGGGAAAAACTTGAAGAATTCTGATTGGAGCTTGTTGCCTGCGCCTTCCAAAAGCACGAGTTTGACGCCATAATTTTTGGATAAATGCTCAAGAATGTTTTGGATGTTTTTCTGAGCGTCATAATTGGCATGCGCCTCTTGAATGTGGATCACAAGAGGGCCGTCCTGTGAACCCTGAAGCAATTCTGTAACGCGGCCGAATTCGGCGGGGATCCGGAAGGAATTTTCAGCAAAAAATTTCGAGAAGTTTTCAACGGTTTGCCCATACGCGACCGGGGCCGGAGCAAGCGTGTTGGTGGCAAAGAAAGTCGTAACGACCAAACCCGCCATTAGCCGCTTAAAACTCTTGATAAAGTTCATGCGTTGATTTTTTCCTTTTCGGGATCTGAAATTGGCGAAACTTACAGGAAAGATAACATAAACCTCTCAAATTTCAAGAGGTTGAAAAAGTATTTATCAAACCCTGTTTAATGATTTTCTGAAAAGGCTCTCCTTTCGAGCGTTTGTTATCTATTGCTATATGAGAATCCCCTAAAACCCTTGCGCTGATGTCACAACTAATGGATTTAAAACGAGTTAGATTGAATAGAGAGAGGATTTGGGAAGGAACCAAAGAACAGGAGAAGTGACTTTTAAGCCGGCTTTTTTTCTGCGAGCTCCTTCCAATTCAGAAGAGTGTTTTCGAAACTCTGTTCAAGAATGTTGCGGACTTTCTCTGCCCCGAGAAGCATCCCAGCAATACCAAGATCCCAACAAAACTCAACTATCACTTCCACGCCGCCGGGCTTTTCTTCAAAAACAAGCGTCCGGGTCATGGAGCCATTCATGGGAAGCTTGCTTTGAATGACCGCTTTTTTCATTGGCTCCCAGAAGGCCATCTCATGTTCGACTTCGATATGCTGGTTTCCAAGAACACAGCTTTCGCGCCAACAAAGCCCTTTTCCTTCTGTAACGGCTCCGGTCCGTTCGCTTTCCTTAACGCCATCCACCCATTCCGGGGTGCGTTTTACATCCGCGAGGAGCACCCAGATCTCTCCGAGAGGCGCTGCTATCAATATTTGTTTTTTGAGTGAATTCATCTTACTTCCCGGCGTTCAGTATGAAAGACAGAGCATTTAGTGACGCTCTTCCTATCCGCTCTGTGCTATACGCCAAGCTCTATGGAAACAGGCGCATGGTCCGATCCTATCACATCGCGTAAAATCATGGCATCCTTTACCTTTGGAACCAGATTTTCCGTCACAAAATGATAATCGATGCGCCAGCCGACATTCCGGTCGCGGGCGCCTGTTTTCATGTCCCACCAGCTGTAATGACCAGGCTCTTTATGGAATTCCCGGAAAATATCGACTTGCCCGTCCGCGACCCATTTGTCCATCCATGCGCGTTCAATGGGAAGAAATCCGGAGACGCCCTCGTTTTCCTTGGGCCGGGCCAAATCGATCGCTTTGTGGGCTGTGTTGTAATCCCCCGAAATAACGACTTCTTTTCCCCTAGCTTTGAGTTTTTTTACAAGCTTCAGGGTTTCCGAATAAAAATCCATTTTATATTTGAGCCGCTCATCCCCGGATTTCCCGTTCGGGAAATAAATGTTGAGAAAAACGAATTCCGGATACTCCGCCATGATGACGCGGCCCTCGTCATCGAATTTTTTGACCCCAAAACCCGTCTCGACTTTCCTGGGTTTTTCCTTTGTATAAAGCGCGACGCCGCTATAACCGGGACGGACCGCGGAATTCCAATAGGTGTGATAGCCCTCCGGATGCATGAGGAACATATCCAGCTGTTCAGGCTTCGCTTTCGTTTCCTGGAGCCCAAGAATGTCCGGCTTTTCCCGCTTGAGCCATTCCAGAAATCCCTTTTTCTGGATCGCACGAACGCCGTTCACATTCCAGGATAGGATTTTCATTTTAAAATTCACATCCATGTTCCCGATAAATTCTTTTCATTTCTTCGAGAAACTTCATCGTAGGATTATTAATCTCCCGACGATATTTATCGGCTAACGCAATATTCTTTTCTTTTACCGCGCGGATTGAATCGATTTCCAACAAAAAGCTTTCGTGTACCTTCCCGTGGAGATCTTTTAATTCATCCGGAGGAACTAAAGCTTGCCACTTACTCAAAAGAGTCCTTGCTTGTTTTTCCCAGTCATCACGCCGCAGATCAAGCATTGCTATCTGCGAAAGAATTTCTGCTGTTTTAACCGGGTATTTTTTTGTTCTCCGAAAGTATTCGGCACAGGCTCTTTGTTGAGGAGATTGTATATACCAACCGCACAAATACAAACCGCCAGTCAACAGACCCGCAAGAAGCAAAAGCACAACAATCCACTTAACAATTTTCATTGGGGCCTCTTTTGGATTTATTGTTTGCTGAGGAGTTCTTGCGCGCGGTCAAGCTGATCGGTGCGGATCACAAGGCAGCCACATTCTTGATTCGGCGTCGCGGTGCAATAGGCATAGGCGATGTTGATATCGGCTTCGGCAAGCGACTGCGCGATCCGCGCTAAAGTTCCGGCTCTGTTATCGATCTCCACCACCAGCACATCCTGTTCCATCACGAAAAGCTCCTCCTGCTCGAGAAGAAGCGTCGCTTTGGTGGGATGATCGACAATGAAGCGCACGACGGCGTTATCCACCGTATCGTGAACAGCCATGGCAAGAATATTGACCCCGGCCTCGGAAAGAATGGAACAGGTCCTGGCCATGATCCCGGGACGGTTCGGAAGAAAAACAGAAAGCTGTTTCTGGATCGGCATTGGCACTGCGCCTCACGGTTAGTCTGTGGTGCCTGTTCAAACCGTCAAAATCCTACCACGCTTCTTCGCCCCTGACAAATCCTTTGGCCAAAAAGCGGCGCAGAATAGAGTTCCGAGACTTATTCCGCCACCGGAGATCTGCCCTTCCGGTACATTAATTTTGTAAAAAATACCGTGGCTCTTCTCGGGACCAACCGTTCGGCATAGATCATCATCTTGTTCCAGAAGCCATAGATCGCGGAGGGACGGTTCGATCTTAAAAATTTACGAAGCCCGAAACGGGCGACTTCCGGCGCTGATGCGCTGAAGAACATCCTCTGCTTGTCGATCCCGGCCGCCTGGTGGAAACGGGTCAGCGTGTTGCCAGGGCACAAACAAAAAACCCGTACTCCTTTGCCTTTACACTCGGCCCAAAGCGCTTCGGAGAAGTTCAGGACGAAGGCTTTGCTCGCCGCATACACCGAAAGGTTGGGAATGGGCTGAAATCCCGCCGTAGACGCCACATTCAAAATACCGCCCGTTTTTCGCTGAAGCATTCCGGGCAGAAAAAGCCGCGTCAAATGCGTGAGGGCCTGAATATTAAGATCCAGCATGGCGCTTGTTTCTTCCAAAGCCGCGTCGCTGAAAGGTCCGTAATGGGCCAGACCGGCGTTATTGACCAGAAGATCGACGGTGAGGTTTTTGTTGAGGGTCCATTCGAAAAGTTCCCGGCAATTTTCGGAACGACTCAGGTCGGCGGGAAAAATATGGACTGTCACCCCGAACCGGATCTTGAGATCTTCGGCCTCCTGCTCCAGGCGGGGGACGCTGCGGGACGCGAGGATCAGATGCGCTCCCTGACCGGCCAACTCGCGAGCCATGGCCTTTCCGATCCCGGACGAAGCCCCCGTCACGAGCGCGGTAATTCCTTTAAAAGAACGGATCACAGCAGGTGCCTTCCCGCGAGCGCGCGGGCGAGGGTCGCTTGATCGGTGTATTCGATGTGACTCCCGACCGGGATGCCGCGCGCAAGACGCGTCACTTTGACCTTGAAAGGCGCCAACACTTTCGCAAGATAAAGAGCGGTGGTATCGCCTTCCGTGTTGGGATTGGTCGCGAGGATGACTTCGCGCACTTTTTTTTGTTTCACGCGTTCCAAAAGATCGGCAATGCAGATCTGATCGGGACCGATCCCGTCCAGAGGCGATAAAGCCCCGAGCAGCACATGATAAACTCCGGGATGACCTCCTGTTTTTTCAAGCGCCGCGACATCCTTGGGATCCTCAACCACGCAGATCAGCCCGCTGTCGCGGCCGGGGTCGGAACAGATATGGCAGAGTTTTCCATCCGAGAAATTATGACAGACGCTGCAGAAGACCACATGCTCCCGGAGTTGTTTCACAAGCTCTCCAAGTGTAAGGGCATCCTCTTTTTTGGTTTTCAGGAGATGAAAAACGATCCGCTCGGCAGACCGTTTGCCGATGCCGGGCAGCTTGGAAAGGGATTCGACCAACTTCGTCATCACCTCGGAATAGGCTTTCATCACGGCCTTTTCGAAAAGATCAATCTTTTCGTATCACTTTGGAGCCATCGAAGATCTCGAGGGCCTTCGCGACAATATCCGGAACGCCTTCTTCTTGCGCCAGGGGGATCTCTCCGGAAGCCTCCTGGATCGCGCCCTCCCTCTCCATCACAACGCACTGGACCCGGACTTTCCTGCCAAGCGCCTGCGAAAACGCTTCTTCGATCACCTGCTTGTTTGAATCTTTTTCCAGCGTTTCTTTATGAAAACGGAA
>CAZGCC010000043.1:0-8919 GCA_964524195.1 uncultured bacterium
AAAAGGATGTTTTTGACCTGGGCTATACGATGGCGCAAGGATCCTCCCTGAATGTTTGGACCCGGAAATTTCCCGCGGATCTGACAGCCGCTCAAGTGAACACGATCGATATCGGCCTCAGGGTTCTGGATGCCGCGCAGCTGCGCAAGATCGATATTCAAGCGGAACTTAAAGGAACTGACGGGACGCAAACGATCGCCTTGGGATTGAAGCCGGGATGGAATTCTTTCCAGAAACCGGTTCAGTGGAAAACGATCGGTCAGTTGGCAGAAGTGAATTTCGTGATCACCCCGAAAGGTCCGGACGCGTCCGTAAGTGGCACTCTTTATCTGGGTTTTGATTTCTGTAAAACTACTTTTTACGGGAAATATCTGACTTTGATCAAGTTCGGTTCTGTTTTTCTTCTGGGGCTGATCCTGGCACTTTTAGGACGGTTGTTCGTTCCGCGTTCGGGTCAGGACCGGAACTCGCTTCTGGGCGCCTCGGGGGCCGGAAAAAATTTGAGCGTTGTGTCTCCCGGAAAAGAATCCGTTCTGACAAAGCTGACGCAGGATGTTTTTTATGGATCGGTGATCGTGCTGATCACGGGTGTCATGCTCTGGATCTATTCGTTCGGATCCGCTTTTGCGCCGAAACACTTTCTTTTGATTAGCATCCTTGGAGCGGCAGTCCTTGGCGGGGTGATTGCGGAGCTTCTGAAGTTCAAGATCACGGGCAAGCATCTCGAGCCAGCGGAAATTTTTCAGAATGTCCTGTTAACGGGTTTTTTAGCGGCGGCCTCGAGCCGGATGGAACTGTTACAAGCTCCGACCGAGTGGAATCATCTTTTGATGATCAGCAGCCTGACCGCGGCGGTCACTTTCCTGATCTATCATATTTTTAACGCAAACTCGCTGGGCTCGACCGGGAAGCATATCCGGCCTGTGACCGGAACCATGATCGTGGGGATCCCGTTCCTCTTCGGCTGGTTGCTGCTTCTCGAGAATGTCACTTTGCTTCAAACTTTGACTTACGATCTTACCGGCGGGATGCTTGCCGCGTGGCCCGCGGTCTTGGAGTTTTTGGGCCGCCTCGTCGTGGTCTTCGCGTTCAATGAACTTTTTGTGAACGGTCTCGGATTGGTGACCAAGGGGAAGATCCTTAAGACGATCAAATCCCACTCTTTTATTTTTTGGATCTCGCTTGGCGCGGTATTAGCGCCCTATATCGCGGACCTGGGCGCGCTTCCCATGGTGGTGGCGTTGCCGTTCGCGTTGCGCGCGGTCGTGTCGATCCTTCTAACGATGCTTTCTTTCGCGGGGCTCTGGGGAGAGATCTATCTTCTTACAGGAATGCTACTGGATAGCGGCAAGCGAATCGCTCCGTCCGAGGAGAATATCTGGAAGCATGTGACCACCGGGATGCGGAAGGGGATGGCCTACAGTGGTATTTTGATGGCGATCCTTTATGCCCTTCAATTGGTCTTCATGACCCCGGCCGCCCAAAAGTTCATAGCCTCCTCGCCTTACTTCCTCGGGATCTTTTTCGGGGTGCTGCTTTTCCCGTTCGTTAAAACAGTGATCGAGACTTTTGACGGAAGCTTGAAATTTTTTGACCGGATGCGGTATAGCTATCGCAGTTGGACGCTTTACCTCCGTGGCGCGATCGTGGGTTATGGATTTGCGGCGATGATCGCCCAAGGGTATTTCCAAAAAGGGATGTCGGACCGCGTGGTGTTCGGCCTCTTCATTGGATTCCTGGCTTCCGGCGGCGTGAGCCTGATCCGCGATATTATTTATGCCTTGAAGGGTCAGGGGAAGGTCCAGTCGTGGCGGTTGTATTTTGTCGATTCGTGTCTCGGGATCTTTCTGGGCGCCGCAGTGGCGTTCTATCTGGATGCCCAGCAGGTTCCCGTCATTCTTTATAAATTCAATCTCTATGTCACCTCGAGTTTTTCTGCAGCGCAGTACGCGTCCTATCCGGCTTTCAACTCTTTGGGGGAAATGTCCTACACCACTTATCCTTATCTGAACTCGCTGGGGCATTATGTCCAGCCCGTCATGATCAGCAAATGGGGGCAGATGGATCTCGGGTATTGCCCGGGAGGCGTGAAGCTTCTTTTTACCGAATCCCTGGATGGTGTCATCAAGTGGTCGGTCGCGACCTGGCTTTTCGCCATCAACAAGGTTTTCATGCAGGCCTTTTTTGACAAAGACAAGACCCCTATCAAATTTTTCTTTTCAAAAGCGGGTCTTGCTCAGTTAAGCGAGCTGATGATCTATGTGTTGCGGTGGGGTCTCTGGATGTCGCCGATCATCTATACCTTCCTGCGCATGATGCCGAACCCGACCTGGTATAACCAGGACGGCGCGATCCGGACAGTTCTGGCAACCTGGAACAGTCTGACCATGTCGGCTCCCGTATTCCAGGAGTGGAGCCTCAAGATCTTCGTCTGGATTCTCGCATTCGATTTTTTCCGGATCCTGATCTGGATGGATCATATGGGGCTTCGCGTTGCGACTCTCGTCAACCTTAGTTTCATCGGGATGGACCGGCTGGATGAAAAGACCTCCAAATTCATCGGGAAAGCCTCCGCGCAGCGGTATATTCCGGAAGGCGTGAAACGGTTTACGACATGGGCGCCGCTGTTGATCCCGTTCTATATTCCGCGAGGAGAGCAGTGGGACACGGTATGGAGCCAGGCTGAAAATCTCCAGAATGCTTCGCGGGGGAAAGGATTGATGCCTTTTCTTCATTCGCTTTCCATGCCGCAAATGTTGCTCTTGATCGCGGTGGCCGTTATTGCCGCGACAGGCATCTCGTGGGTGGTTCGCGCTCTGAACGCGCGCGGGCGGAAACGCCGTATCGCGAGCTACGAAGTGACCAATCGCGAATATAAAGTGGTCGCCAAAGAAAACGGTGAAATTTACAGCGAACTTTTGGGCAAGGAATGCGATATCAGCCGTCGCTCGTACGACACGATCGATCCGAGCGGCCGTGTCCTTTTTCTTGTGGATACGGTTGCGGGAGAAGATGGCAAACCGCAGGCGTGGCCGGTCGTTGGAAATTTCCCGACCGAGCAATTCGAAGCGTCCCGGGTCGAACGGTGTGAGGATGCGCTCAAAGTTACGAACACGAGTCACGGCGTAAAAACGACGATCGAGGTCAGCCTGCCGGACATGGATACTCCGGCGGAGCTTTGGAAGATCACGATCGAGAATATGACCGAGAAATCCCGTGATCTCAAGGTCGTTCCGTATCTGGAATGGGTCTTGAACGGCGGACTTCATGACCGTTTCCACACGCAGTACGCGCGCCTCTATCCTGAAATGGAATATGTCGCGGGTTCGAACGCGATCCTTTCGTGGCAGAAGAGCACAAAATCCATGGGGCTTTTGGCTTCCGATGTCGCTCCGGAAGGTTTTCACTCCGGGCGCGTGGATTTTATTGGTCGCGGCCAGAGCCTTTGGGCGCCGCGAAGTCTTGAAACGCTCGACTTCTTGCCGGCCAAGGACACGGCCGCCTATCCGACCTTTGATCCGATCGGTAGTTTGATGGTCAAAGCGCTTGTGGCACCTAAATCCTCCACAACGGTGCGTCTCATGATCGGGTACTCCAAGAATAAAAAAGTGGCGGTTGAGATGATCGCGAAATATCTCAAGCCGAATCCGTCGCATGGCGCATCGCTTGCGACCCACAAATCCCGGTCGCTTTTAATCGGCCATGGAGAGATCCCGCCGGGCACGCCGCAACCTTATTATGAATATCTGGATAACGGCAACAAGCTGAAGGTTCTGACGCCTTTTACGCCGCGGCCGTTCGATCACGCGATGTCCAATGCTGTGCATTCGGTCATGGTGACGAACCGGGGACTCCATACCTCCTGCAACGGCAATTCCCAGCAGAATCGCCTGACGCCGGATTGGCCTGATACCGTGACTAAAGAAGTTCCGACGGAAGCAATTTATCTTTACGATCCGGACAGGGACGAATGGTATTCGCCGACCTATCAGCCGCTCAATGATAACAGCGGCAACCATGTATCTGAATTCAGCGTGGACGGGACGGCGGTCTTCCGCATGAAGGACGGAAGTCTTTCATCGCAGCTGACGGTCTATGTGCCGCCCGCGGATCCCTTGGGCGTTTATATGTTGACCCTGCGCAACGACGAGGACAAACCTCGCCGGATGAGGATCGCGCCTTATTTCCAGATGGTGCTTTCGTTCCAGCCGGAAAGGTCCGGGCCGCTTCAGGTGCGGCACGACAAGGCCTCGGATGCGCTTTATTTTTCGAATTGCCGCAATATTTTCCGTTCCGGATGGGCGTTTGCGTCCATGTCGATCCCGGCGGATTGCGTCGAAACCAAACGCGGCCGCTTTTTCGGCTCGGGCCGGGGCATCAAACGGCCTTTTATGGCGGAAAATGCCGCGCCGGACGCGACGCAATTGACCGACGACGGACAGATCGCGGGATTTGTGGGAACGGTGGAGATCCCGGCCCGAGGGGAATGCACGGTTGCGATCGTGATGGGCCAGGCCGAAGACCGCAAACTAGCGGTGGGACTGGTTCAGAAGTACAAGAATCTCGAAACGGTCCGCAAAGAACTTGAGGCGACCCGGCAGTGGTGGATGGGTCTTATGGGAACGCTCAAGGTCGAGACCAATCAGCCTGAATTCGACCGGTATCAGAACTGGCTCAAGTATCAAGCGCTTGCCGAACGCATTTGGGCTCGCCGCGGTTTTTATCAGACCAGCGGCGCGTTTGGTTTCCGCGACCAGCTCCAGGATACCGTCAATTTGATCTGGGTGGATCCGTCGCTTTCCCGCAAACAGATCCTTTTGCATGCGGCCCAGCAATTCGTCGAAGGAGATGTGAACCATTGGTTCTTTACTTTGACCGATGGACGGACGGCGTTCTCGTGCCGGTCCCATGCTTCGGATAACCCTTTGTGGCTCGCGTGGGGCGCTGCGGAATATGTCCGCGCGACGGGAGATCATACGATCCTGGATGAAATGGTGTCCTACATGATCTCTGAATTTCCGTTCGCGCCGCTCCCGCAGAACAAGCAGGGGTGGGGACATCTTTATCACCGCGATACACGATCGGATACTCTCTACAAGCATTGCATGAAGTCGATCGATCTCGTGATCAAGGACCGTACGGGGAAGAACGGCCTTCCGCTCATGGGCGTCGGAGACTGGAATGACGGGTTGGATGAGATCGGGAGCGAAGGCCACGGCGAGAGCGTATGGCTCGGGTTCTTTCTCTACTACATCCTTCAGGAAATGATCGACATCATCGGACAAAAAGAAGGGAATGCGAAGAAAGCTTTCTACACGCAAAAAATGAACGATCTGAAAGCGGCGCTCGAGAAGACCTGGCGCGGAGACCGTTATTTGCGCGCGTTCCACGATGATGGCACCGAGATCGGCGTCAAGGGCAGCGGGGTGTGGGAGATCGATGCCCTGACCGCGGCCTGGTCGGTGATGTCCGGGATCAACTTCGAGCGAGGGGTGACGATCTTCAACACGGCGCTCCAAGTACTTGAAAAAGACAATGCGATCCTGCTGGGATGGCCCGCGCTTCGCGAAGATACGAAACCGTATCTTGGCCGAAGCAGCAAATATCCAGAAGGCGTTCGTGAGAATGGGATGTATTGTCACGGCGTTCAGTGGCTCGTTCGCGCCGCGCGGCTCCTTGCCGAGGAATTCGAAAAACGCGGGGATCAGGCCAAGGCGGATGAATACCGCGCGACGGCCTACCGGCTGTGGCTTAAGGTCTCGCCGATCGCTCATATGCATGAGATCGAGATCTATGGGGGGCAGCCCAATAAGCAGTCCGCCGATATTTTGACGACCTTTGAACCCGGCCGCATGATCTGGCACGGTTACACAGGCGCGGCGGGATGGATGCTTCGGCAGGCCATGGAGGGGGTGGTGGGAGCCCTCGTCGTGAAAAACCAGCTCATTCTGCCAAAGGATCTTGACCGTTCGCGGGGTCCGCTTAAGGTGAGTCGTGTAATCCGGGATGTTTCCACGAGCCCGATTAAAACAGTTCTTGCCAGATAAGGTCGATAACGGAGAACGGCAGTTCAGAGGTCATCGTCTTGATGACCCCGTAGCTCAGGTGGATAGAGCACCTGCCTTCTAATCTTTTTTTGGCATTTTCCGCCAATTTCTCTGTATTTCTATTTCTTGCATTAAGTTGCTGTGTTTAAATGAGTTACAAGAAATTTCTCCCCTATCTATTCCCGTCAATTACCGTGAATTTTGGTGACCGATGGACACCATTTGGACACCTAAAAAAAATCTAAGAAAAGCGCGATTTTTTTTGCTTTAAAATTTCTTTTAAAAAATCTAAAAATTATAAATTTTTGTATTTTTTTTAAAAAATAATTTTGGATTCAAATCAGTCTTTCGGGCAGGTGCTCTTCTATTGAGAAAAAACACGGAAAAAATATCTTTTAGGTAGGTGCTCTTCTATAGAGCATTCAGAGCAATTCGGTGTCCAAAAAGTGTCTAGGAATAGACACTGAATTTTTCTAGTGTCCATAAGGTATCTAGAAAATGGACACCGGAATTGTGAATGGATGGGAGTAGTTGGAAGAATAAAAAAATCGACCCCGGCGTGATTCGAACACGCGACCACCTGCTTAGCATCCAGCATCAAGTTACCTTGACCGCCCGCGATCGGGTTTGCTGGCCGGACTTTCTCTTGGGCATCTCAGCCCTGTCGTGTAAAGTCTCTACACTCCCCGGACTTTCCGGGTAGCTCGGTGTTGCCCTTTTTACGAAAGGGGATTCACCGACTTAGCGACATCCACTTCACAGGTTCGTTTCCCCATGAAGGCTCCTACCGAAGGCAGGTGCTCTATCCACCTGAGCTACGGGGTCAATTTTTGAGTATCTTACATCAAATATTTATTACAAGATAATGAATAAAATTTGCATATGTGTTGTTTATGCTCTTGAATACGTATGCGGAGTGGCGGGATCTCAAATAGCCGTTTAATAAGGGCTCGATTCCCGTATCCCGCTCCATCTCTTTTTCTAAACTCCCAAGCATGACAAAGGGTTACGTTAAACGAGATGTAACCCGTTTCATTTCCTCGCCTTGCATTCCAAGCCATCCCAAGTCAACACAAGTTCATGAAGTGCGTATTTTTAAGATTTTCGTAGCAGAAACGTAGCAGAAAATAAGCAGGATCTTTATCCCGACCTCAGTCCATCCAGCCTTCGCGGCGGAAAGCCTTTGCCTAAGCCTTAAAATCCCTCACCAGAGGGGTCTAATTGCGCATTACCGCGTATTAGAGGCCGTGCTAGTGCGAAGGGATAAAGAGGTGCCTTTTAAAAGTTGGGATCAGCCCAAAGGGCGATATCCGTGTCTTAGGTGCCACAAATCCCGATTATTCCGACGACTGGGTTTCTGGTGTCTCTTGTCCTAAGCTGATGAGCCAGCTGACGGGCGAAAATGGCCTTTCAAAGCGAAACTTCAAAAACGTAGAATGTTGCCGCGTGTGCTGATATGCTTTATCGCTAAAGGGCGGGTTGAATGGGTGAAAGAATCTACTGCGCTACTAAACCAGCACCCCGTAAATATATTGGTTCTAAGCGACATAATGTCGTCGCAGGGGGTATGTATAATGCGCTTAGTTCATAAAGCAAAAGGACAACACTTACTACCTCAAATAACGACAAAAGGACACTGAGATGGATAAATACTCATTACTTACTAAAAACCATGGGAAGAAGAAAGACAAATCACCTGAAGAGACGCGGATGTACAGGCTCATGAGCATATTGAGCCAATTGGCTAATAGGAAAACAGTAACAACGGCCGGCCTAGCGACGCAATTCGGAATTACAAAACGAGCAATTCAAAGAGACATAGTGTTTCTAAGGGACCTCGGCCTTGGATTTCCAATATATACCGATAATAATGTCCATAAATTTCAAGAAGATTATTCAATACGAAAAATCGATATTACCTCGGAAGAGAAGCTCCTTCTAACGCTTTTTTATAAGCTATTTAGCAAAGCCGGCCAGCCTTTTGGATCAACTGCGAAAAATCTCTTAGAAAAAGTGTTATCAGCGGCATACTCCCCGGAACAGTCATTTGACCGAAGAGCTGTAGAGATTATCGAGGACGAAGTTTGTGATTGCTCCAATCAATTGGCTGTTCGCTTAGAAAATACGCCATATCCCGAATCTTTTATTCAAAAGATAGACGAGTATTTTAAAACAGCTAAACAGAAATTGCATAATCTTAGCGTCAAAGATAAAGTCGCCATAGAGTTTAAGACCGTTAAAAAATACGAAAATGGCAAGCCCGCAGCAACGATCCGGATACCGAAAGCCTGTTTTAAAAGCGAGATAGATAAATTTGATTTTTCTAGCCATGAGAGCAAAAGGGAATTTCAAATTATTACGCATCTTCCGAATAAGTATATTAAGAGTTTCAGGTTCGAGCTATACGCCCATATGGCCTTTAACTTTTGGGGGACGCACCTGGAAGTCCGGGATCTTACCTCCTTCGACGATTTTGCAGAATATTTAGGGTTTCCGAAAGATTCAAAGAGATTTACCTATGAATGCTCTCACGGAACCTATACTAAAAAACATAAGATTTTAATTACAACGGCAAGACTATATTGGGAAAAAGAAATACCAATGAATTCCGAAGATTCGAAACCTTTTTTTGATAAAAGCGGTGGGCTAGGACCGACTAAAAAGTGAATATGAAAAACTGTCCAGTCTGCGCAGAGGAAATCCAGGATGAAGCTGTAAAGTGCAGGTTTTGCGGAGAATCTTTATCAGAAAGATCCGCGCCAGATAATAGCTCAAACAGGAATGGTGAAGTCCCTAAAGGTGGTATTTTTGATACTGATATCTATAAGGAATATTCTGATAAATATAAAAATAAAGAATTTCCTGCGTTATC
>CAZGCC010000043.1:8929-12636 GCA_964524195.1 uncultured bacterium
TTGAAATACTTCATAAATTAGCAAAACTACTTTTAGAAAAAGAAAAAGTAGACGCTCTGTTAGCTCAACCCTGCGCTATGCCCTATGAGCAGGACGGTACTCTAGAAGCGTGGTTATTAAGGATATCTCTTTGGGGTAAGATTAAAATAACTTGGGTAAATCCTGAAGGCTGTGTAAATAAAACGATGTCTAACAGTGGGTTTTTAGATCGTGTGGATGACCAAGAGTTGAATGGAATGTATGGCAAGTGGCGATTAGAAGAAGTTGAAATTAACAGAATAAGATTTTACAGAGAATTTATGGGGATTAATGGGGAAAACAATGTTGAAGAAATGATTGTAGATATAGATTTAAGGCCCGATTTGAAAGAGGAACTTAGGCGAGCGAGAAATTTTTAAGAATAATTGGAACATACAGTACCATCAACATGCACGATTCTGTCTATAGATACAATGGCGGTTTTGTCATAGGAGTTTTGTTGTGGATGATTTGTTCCAAGATATCTAGGCTTGAAAAGCAGGGAAGATAAACTTACGGGGAGGGCAATATGTGGGAATGTTCTAAATGTGGGGTTTTATGCCAGGTGAATGATGAATTATGCTGGCAGTGCGGGGCCGCGAAGGCCTCTGCGGCAAAAACGGCTCCGCCGGAAGATCCGCCCGCCTCAATTCAGCCAGAGGAAAAGGATGAGAGTTCGGAAGAAGAAGGCGTGGCCGCCCAAAATATCTTTGAGGAAAGTGCGAAGAATGTGTCGGTCGGAAAAGATGAGCTTTTTGAAGAAGCCAAACGCATTGTGCTCACTACGCGTCAGGCTTCGACCTCTTATTTACAGCTGCGTTTAAAACTCGGATACTCGCGCGCCGCGCGCCTTGTGGACCAGTTGGAGGCAGCGGGCGTGATCGGGCCTCAGGATGGGGCCAAGCCTCGAAAGATATTGTCCCAAGAACAAGCGGAGGATGATTCTTCTGAGGACTCAATTCAGGGGGAGGATGATTCTTCTGAAGACTCAACTCAGGAGGAGGAGGAGGAGGAGGATTCTAAGGACTCCATTCGGGAGCAGGTAGTTGTGGTCAGCAATTCAAAGAAAAAATCCAATCGTGGGAGATCGATTTTATTCTCACTGATTGCACTCGGAGTGATTTTTGGTGCGGCGGCAACGCTATATATCATAAACCCGAATCCTAATTGGCATTTATTGGTTCGGGCGATTCGCATCGTTCCGCCTGATGCGCTTTCCCCGCAAAGCGTCAGCATCTTGGAGGACAAGATTCTTGGAAAGGATATTCTGCTTCTCGACCTGAAGAAAATTCAAGACAGCATTGAACTTGGGCCGGGTGCGCAAAGTATTAGCGTTGCGCGTGAGCTGCCTTCGACCGTGAGAATCGAGATTAAAAAACGCAGGCCTGTTGCAAACGTTCAGTTAAGACCAAACGGACCTTATGCGATCGTGGCGACTGATGGGGTTATACTAGCGATGGCGAGTAACCCTGAGCCCGCCTGGATTTTAATGGAAGACTACAGTGAACCGTTCGAGAATCCGCAAATTGGCGCAAAACTTCAGAACAAGGGGTTTCTGGAGGCACTTAAATTTATGGATGCTTTCAAAAAGCATGAACTATCGAGACAGGAAACCATGACGAGACTCAAGCTGGACGCCGATGGGAATGTGACGGTGCGTCTTGGGAACGGCCCTGATTTTCAGATCGGGCGCAAGCCTTCGGAACGCCTTAGTGTTTTGGCGAAAGCGGTTCGTTTGTTTGAGCTAGAGCCTCGCGAAAATATAGAATACATAGATCTTCAGGGTGACCGCGTTGGGGTAAAGAGGAAAACATAAGTTTCTAAAATTTTCTTATGGTTGATGCAGTTTGTACGAAAAATAGAAATAGCCAAACGGGTTGTAAAAAGGTCCTGAAAATGGCTGATGGAGAAAAATGAAAACGGAAGACATTTTTCGGGAAGCTTTAAAATGCATTTAAGGGGGTGATTCCATATGAATTCTAAGATTCTAGACGCTCTCCGGATTCTTGGTCTGCAACCCGGTGCTTCTCCAGAAGAAGCAAAGGCTGCTTACCGTAAGCTGGCGAAAGAGTATCATCCTGACAAGGTGGCATCGCTTGGTGAAGAATTGAGGGATCTTGCCTCTAAAAAAATGAAAGAGATTAACGCTGCTTATAAGCGTCTGGAAACATCTTATGATGGTGAGGCACAGCCACATGCCCAGCCACAGGAAGAAGCGGAAACACACGCTTCCGGTTCTTCAACGACAGACGGAGCTCGTGGAGAAGGAGGGAACGCTAATTTCGAAGGGCTTGATGTTGTCGAAGAAAAGACGATTGATGATCCCTCGCAAATCGAAAAATTGCGTGCGAAAGTCTCAGTGTGGGCAAGTTTGATTCCACATCACGATCTGACCGACCTTGGAAGCCGGATGGAGCAGATTTCCGCGGTTTTGCGCCCAGCCTATTACATTTCACTTCATTCTCAATACGAATCCCGGACGCTTTGTCAGGGGCAAGAGCCCTCCACGCATGTAAAAACACCAGATCTTCTAAAAAACAGTCAGATCAATGTCTGGAGGTTGCCTTTCGGGTCTTTTACCCGATTTGAAGATCACACGGAGAATTATAAGATCGAGGATTCTGAGGTTCAATACGGATGTCCTCAATGTGGTGGGAGACTGTATTTGACGTGCAGAGCCTGCGGTGGATTGCGAACCCAGCCGTGCGAGACATGCGGCGGGCATGGAAAATTGCGATGTGATAAGTGCGAGGGTGGGTATAAGAAATGTTGGCAGTGTTCCGGCAGAGGACAGGTTGAAAAACAGCTTTCCTCTAGTTATGGTTACCAGCGCGTAGTGGAAAACTGCCCTCATTGCGCCGGAAGAGGGCACACCCTGTGCAACGCCTGCGTTCACGGCTTCAAGACATGCGATTTTTGTAGCGGGGCGGGGAAAATCACCTGCTCTCATTGCGGTGGTGAGGGGCAAGTGGTATGCGACGGATGTCGCGGGCGGGGCACCATTACATCTTACCTTTATGCGCTACAAAAATTTTATCTCCAAGCTAGCGCGCAAAAGATCCTTCATCCGGCAGCTTGCGAGGCTTTTCGTAAGCATTTTCTGGCTGGCTTTGAAAAAAAACTTATAAAAGACGCCAAACAACTCTTCGAGAGCCTTCGCCCTGAATGGTCTGCGAACGATTTTGGCGGCTTACGCAATGAACGGCTAAAAAAGGCCGCGATTGTGCTTGTCTCAAGCGCCAAAGGCAGGGAAGAGCAGAGGTCCCCTTTCAAAGGTTCCCATATTGTTCAGCAGAAACTCCGGATCTATCGGGAAGAAGTGACTTGTGTGGATTATCGTTGCTACGAAAAATCGTACCGGCTATATGTTTACGGAAAAAATGGCGCTGTTTGGGCCGATCACAGTCCGATTCACGATGTCGAAAAAAGCCGCATCGCCAAAGCCGAGATGCTTTTTAAGGAAAAAAAGTATTCGGAAGCCGCCGATCTTGTACGCAAGGCCAGCGCGATGGCACCTGCTAATAAGGGGCACAAGGAATTCCTGAAGCGAATCCTGAAAGCTGTGAGGAAGCAGTACTTGTGGGGAGGAGCAATTGGTGGCACTGTGATTTTGCCGCTCGTTGGTACATTTACCGGTTTAGGGATCGGGAATATTTTGAGCAATAGTTTAAAAGATAAGGTTCGAACGG
>CAZGCC010000044.1:0-12207 GCA_964524195.1 uncultured bacterium
CGTTCGGACTTTTCTAAAAATTCAACGAGTGTCTGAATGGAGGGACTTGGAGGAATGTCCTGCCGGATCTGCTTGATGGCATTCTTTAAGATGAGACCGGATTTGAAGATGATCTTGAAAGCTTTCTTGAGGGAGGATTTTTCTTCCCGGGAGAATCCGGCGCGATCGAGCCCCACCGAATTGATCCCGAAAGCATGCGCCGGATGACCATCAACCATCATGAAAGGCGGGATGTCCTGCACAGCTTTGGAACACCCCCCCATGATCGATAATTTTCCGATCCGGATGAACTGGTGCACCCCGCTCAAGCCTCCAAGGATCGCCTTGTCTTCCACGATCACATGGCCTGCAAGCGTCGCGCTGTTGGCGAGGGTCACGCCATTATGGATGACGCAATCATGAGCGACATGCGAGTAGGCCATCAGAAGGTTGTCGTTCCCGACCATGGTTTCGGTGCCTTCCAGAGTCCCGGGATTGAGGGTCGTATATTCGCGGATCTTGTTGCGGTCTCCGATCTTGAGATATGAGATACCTCCATCGAACTTGCGATCCTGGGTACGGCTCCCGATCACAGCGCCTGTGAAAATCTCGTTATCTTCCCCGATCGTTGTGTGGCCTTCGATCGTGACGCGCGGCCCCACCTTCGTGCGGGCCCCGATCTTGACGGTGCCTTCGACAAGAGCCCAGGGACCGATCTCAACCCCTTCCCCGAGGACGGCGTCCGGATGGACGATCGCCGTCGGATGGATCTTCACGCATCCACCACTGCGAATTTCACATCCGCTTCGCATACCAGAGCATCTCCTACATAGGCTTTCCCGGCGCACTGTCCGAACTTGGAGCGTTTTTTGAGGACTTCCACTTCCATACGGAGCGTGTCCCCAGGACGAACGGGAGCGCGCCACTTCACACTATCCACGCTCATAAAATAGGCGATCTTGCCCCGATTCTCGGGTTCGCCCAGCATGATCACGCCTCCGACCTGCGCCATAGCTTCCACGATGAGAACTCCCGGCATCACCGGATGGCCCGGAAAATGCCCCTGAAAAAAATAATCGTTCATGGTGACTTGCTTGATCCCCGTCGCGCGAAGCCCGGGCTCAAAATTCTCGATCCGGTCCACAAAAAGGAACGGGTACCGGTGCGGGATGATCTTCTGGATCTCTTCAACGGTCAGGGTTTTTGAAAGGGGCTTGGATTCGGCAGGACTTGTCATCATCAGTTTCCTCACAAGTTCAACATTAAGGGCGTGGCCGCTCCGGGAAGCGATCACATGCCCACGGATGAATTTTCCACACAAGAAAAGATCTCCCAGGATATCCGTCATTTTATGACGGCAGGCCTCGTTGGAAAATCGCAGCGTGTTCTGGAGCGGCTGGTTCTTTTCAAAAATGAGCGTGTTAGAAGGATTGGCGCCTTTCCCAAGGCCTTGGGAAAGCAACAGTTCCGCTTCTTTCCTGAGGCAAAAAGTCCGGGCAGGAGCCAGTTCCCGCTCAAAGATCTCGGGAAGGATCGGCAGCGTCAGATACTGATCGGAAAGATTTTCGTCCCGATAACTCAGCATGTAGGAGATTGAAAATGAAGCGGCGGGAAGAATTACGATGGATTGGTCACCCTGATCCACATAAACGGGTTCATGGACCTCCAGGAACTTCCGCTCGGCAGCTTGCTCCTCAAGACCCGCAGCAAGAAAAGCGTTCGTAAATTCCAGTGCGCTTCCGTCCATGCCTGGGACTTCCTCCCCGTCGATCTCCACCAGAGCGTTGTCGATCCCAAGCCCGTGAAAAGCAGCCATGAGGTGCTCAATGGTACGAACGCGACCCGAGCCTACCGCGATCGCGGTCTGACGCATCTCGTCGGAACGGACATTCTCGATCGACGCCCTGACCTTGAGACCAGGGTCCAGATCCACGCGGCAAAAAAGAATACCCGCATTCTCCGCCGCCGGCCGTACGCACACCGTAACCTTACGGCCCGTATGAAGCCCGGCCCCTTCGAAAACGGTATGGGTCTTAAGGGTCCTTTGCTTCATCGGACCCGTCTCAGGATTTCTTATACTTTTTTGCAAGCTCCGCAGAAACTTGCGCCGTCACATCAAAATTTTTCTTCTGGGCAAGCAGGACGCGCTTGTTGAAGACCATATCGTATCCGCCCTTGGTCGAAAGCTCCTGGACAACAACATCGATCTCCTGGAAGATTTCGCGGACCACCTTATCACGCTGTTCGGCAAGCTGCTGCCGGACCGTACGGTCAAAATCCTCAAGCTGGCGTTTCTTTTCGATCAGCTGTTCCTGCTTGGCGGCACGGGCATCGGCCGCAAGAAGGGCCAGCTCATCTTCCATGGAACGGATCTTTGCCATCATGTCGTTGCGTTCTTTTTCCTTGGCTTCTCCGGCTGTTTTCAACACAAGATCCTGGTCCTTGGTCTTCTGGTAATTATCAAAAACCTCGCCCACATCCACATAGGCCACCTTCAGCTCAGCGGCAAAAGCCGGAAGGCTCAAGCCCAGCATCATAAGAACTGCGAGAAAACCTGCTATCATTTTATGGCTCATTTCACTTCTCCTTTTTTTGGAATGGAACTGCGGTTAATGTTTATTAGAAGCTACGACTCAAACTGAACTCAAAACGGCCGTTCTTGTCCTTGGTATCCCGATTCGCAATGGGAAGGCCGTAATAAAAAGCCAGCGGCCCGATCGGGGTTTTTACTTTGATCCCGGGACCGACGCTTACGGCAAATTTTCCGAAATCGATATTGTAAGAATCGGCGCTGACACTCCCCGCATCGATAAACACCACGCCGCGGAACGCGTCAAGAATGGAGAGCGGAAGAGGGAAAGTATAGTCGAGGTTCACCACCGCCAGGGTCTGACCACCGATGGCCTCGCCGTCCTCTTGAGGTCCTACGCGACGGTAATTGAAACCACGCACCGTTCCGAGACCGCCCGCAAAGAATCTGTCAAAAGCAGGGGTCGTTGACGATTTGCCAAACGCCTGCGAAGTGGCCAACCGAGCCTGAAACTCGACCTGATGCTTTTTGTGAAAGGTGAAGTATTCCGTATAGCCGGATCGCAAAATATAGAATTCCTGATCGCCGCCAAGGAAACTTCCGACCAATTCGCCGGACAAATTCACCACCCGCCCTTTGGTCGGAGAGAACACATTGTCGCGATTATCAAAAGTCGTGAATGCCCGGAGCCTGGAAAGCCAATTCGTTCCTTCGAATTCGGTAACAGTCGTAGGCGCGCCATCCGCGACATCGGTCAACTTGACGCGTTCAAGCGTATACCCGCCGCCCACGCGAAGTACATCTTTAAAAAGATGGGAGAGCGTCGTGGAAGCGCCCATTCTTCGTTCGCCGAAGAGAGTGTTCTTGTTATCCTGGGAATTCAAGAAGAGATTGGTCGCCCACGAAAGCGGCCTGTTAAAAAGATAGGGCTCGACGAAAGTAGCGTCATATTCCTGATGGATAGTTCCCATCTGCCCGCGGATCGAAAGCGATTGCCCGCCTCCGGTAAATCGAGGCCAATTGAGAATGTCGAAATTGCGCTGGGAGATCTCGGCAAAACCCATGAAGGTATCGATCGAACTGATACCGCCGCCGAAAGAAAGCTCTCCGGTCCTTTTTTCTTTGACGCGGAAAATAAGGTCCTTGCGGTTCGATCCCGCATCCGTGGGCTCCGTGTCGTAGGTGATCTCTTCAAAATAGTTAAGATTTTGAAGGCGTTCTTTGGACTTGTCGATCTTCTTGCCATCGAAGCGTTCGCCCGGCCGGATGCGAAGTTCGCGGCGAATGACCTTGTCGCGGGTTTTGGTGTTCCCCCGGATCTGAACCTTCTCAACAAAATACAAATCCCCTTCCTGGAGCTCATAGGTGATATCCACTTTATTGCCTTCACGGCTCAATTGCACATCCGGAACCACCCGGGCTTCAATATAGCCTTCGCTTGCGTAGAATTGGCGGATCTTTTCAAGATCTTGCGCGACATAGAATTGCGAGTAGGTCAATCCCGGAAGCATCTCGAGCTGTTGCCAAAGCTCGGATTCCGGGAAAAGCGTGTTGCCCTTGAACTTGATCTCGCCGGTCACATAATGGGGACCTTCGTCGATCTTGATCAGGATCTGGATCGTATCGTTGCCTTTGTTGTAGGTGAACTCCGGGGACACCTTGACATCCAGGTACCCTTCCTTTTGATAGAAGAAACTGATCTTTTCGAGATCTTTATCGAAATCGGCTTCCTTGAAAGTGCCGAACAGGAACCAGATCTTCTCTTTCGTTTTCATGAGTTTGCGAAGCTGCTTGTCCTTAAAAGCCTGGGCTCCCTCGAACGAGATCTTGGTGATCTTGAACTTCTTGCCTTCAGCGATCTTGACTATCACAACAGCTTCTTTGGTCTGGGGATCCACATTCACTGAGGTTTGTAGATCCACGAACCGGTATCCCTTGTTCGCGTAAAGTTTGCGGATCTCTTCCTCGCCCTTCTTGACGGCCTTGCGATCCAGAATCTGCCCTTCGATCACCCCCATCGTCTTGCGGAGCTTGTCTTCCTTGAAAGAAGTGGCACCCTCGATCGTGATCTGCTTGATGATCGGCTTTTCGTCGACCTCCGCGATCAGTCTGTATCCTTCAGGCAGCTCTTCCACTTCGAGCCTCACATCCTCAAAAAATCCGGTCGCGTAAAGCCGCTTGATATCTTCATTGACCGTCTGCTGCTTGAGCGCGAGCCCTTGCTTGGTCTGGATCTTGCTCAGGATCGTATTCGTGCTCACGATCCGGTTTCCTCGCACTTCGACGGCTACGACTTTTTTCTGGAGCGGCGCTGGCGCCACAGGCTGAATGGCCGGAGCGGAAAAATCTGAAACGGAATCTGCCGACGCAGGGGCCGCCGTTGGGGAAGATTCGGCTGTATCGGTTGCCGCCTCTTCGGCCTGGACCGCTGGCAAAGAGCTGGTTAAAAATGCCAGCCCCAAGAAAAGAACTATCAAGCGTTTCATGCGGATTCCTCTGAGCGGAAAAATTCCGGGTTATCGAAACGGGTCCATTCTTTGAGAAAGACCAGCGGGATGGTTCCAACGGGACCATTTCGCTGCTTGGCGATGATCGCCTCGGCCTTGTTCTTGTTTTCTTCCGTCTGATTATAATACTCTTCGCGGAAAAGGAATACGACCACATCCGCATCCTGCTCGATCGCGCCTGATTCGCGAAGATCGGAAAGCTGAGGACGGTTACCGGTTCTTTGCTCCACAGCGCGGGAAAGCTGACTCACGGCGATCACAGGAACCCGGATCTCGCGCGCAAGAGCCTTGAGCGAACGGGAGATCTCCGAGATCTCCTGCTGGCGGTTCTCCACCGATTTGGAGCCCTGCATGAGCTGCAAATAGTCGATTACGATCATGGAAATCTCGTGCTTCATCTTGAGGCGGCGCGCCTTGGCGCGGATCTCAAGAACGGTTTGAGCCGGCGTATCGTCAATAAATATCGGAGCTTCAGAAAGCTTCCCGGCAGCGCTCGTGAGTTTCGGCCAATCCTGGTGAGAAAGATAACCGGTTCGAACCTTTTGGGCGTCTACGCGAGCGTGAGAACAGAGCATCCTCTGCACGAGCTGTTCTTTGCTCATTTCGAGTGAGAATATCACGACGGGTTTTTTAAGATTGATCCCGACATGTTCGACGATCGCCGTCGCGAACGCGGATTTGCCCATCGAGGGCCGTCCCGCGACAATGATCAGATCGGAAGGTTGAAGCCCCGCGGTTTTTGTGTCAAATTCGTGAAAACCGGTCGCAAGACCCGTGATGTGCTCTTTGCGCTGGAAGAGCTGGTCGATCGTTTCCATACTCTCGTGGATAATGTCCTTGATCTGAACCGTTTTGTTCTCGATCTGGGATTGGCCGATATCAAAGATCATCTTTTCCGCGCTATCGATCATTTCACGGGCATTTCCATCCGCTTCCAGACTGCTCTGAACGATCTGTGTTCCGGACTGGATGAGTTTTCGAAGAAGAGCCTTGTCCTTAACGATGCGGGCGTAATGTTCAATATTGGCGGCGGTCGGCACGATCGTGGTAAGCTGGGTCAGATAGCTGATCCCGCCCAAGTCGTCCAATTGTTTGCGCTTTTTGAGCTCTTCGGACACCGTAATGAGATCGACGGGATGATTTCGGGAAAAAAGAGTGGTCATCACATTGAAAACATTCTGATGGCGAAGATCATAAAAAAAATCGGGGGAGAGGACTTCGATAGCCTTGGCGAGAGCGATCTCGTCAAAAAACATCGCGCCCAGAACGCTCATTTCAGCTTCGCGATTCTGGGGCGGGACTTTTTCGTAAAGATTGACCGTTGTCTGCGATTCAGCCACAAATACCTCTGAAGAGGTTTATAACAACCGTTCGCCGCTTTGAAGAGCGGTCACACCGTTCCAACCTTTAAAAGATCAGGCTTCCCGGACAAGCTCTACCGTCAGGCGCGTCTTGACCTGCGGGTAGATCTCAAGATCGACCTGATGCGAGCCTAAGGTCTTCAGGGCATCCTTGATCCGGACCTGCTTCTTTTCAAAAACATGTCCCTGCTTTTCGAGGGCCACACGAAGATCCTCCGCAGTCACGGAACCATAAAGCTTGTCACCTTCTCCGGCGCGGACTTCGATCGTCACCGTGAGATCCTTCATTTCCTTGGCCCGTTTTTCAGCGGCTTCTTTTTCCTTGATCTTGCGGGCCACGCCGCGGGCGCGGTGCTCCGCAAAAAACTGCTTGTTGGCGCGGGTCGCCGGGATTGCGAGATCTTTGGGGATCAAAAAATTCCTCGCAAATCCATCCCGCACACGGACCACATCGCCTTTTTTGCCCACATCCGCCACTTTCTTCAGCAATAACAATTCCATGGATCAATTCCCCTTTTTTATTTTTAAATGGTTCCGGCGTTAGTTCGCCTGGAACGCCAAAAGACCCGAGTGACGGGACTTTTTAATAAGCCTCGTCAGCGTTCGCTGGTCCTTTGAGTTCAGACGCGTGATGCGGCGCGGAAGGATTTTGCCTTTTTCGGTAATGTATTTGGAAAGCGCGTCCGTATCCTTGTAATCCATCACCGGCAGCACGCGCCGCATGCGCTTGCGCACGGGACGGGAAGAACTCCGGGGTGGCTTGCCGTAACCCTTTTCGCCTTTTTTGGGACCGCGGGCATTCTTGTCGAAAGGTTTCTTCTTTTCAAATTTTCCAAACTTGGAGGATCTCGGTTTCATATTTTTTATACCTGGTTGATTTAGAAGGGAATTTCTTCGTCGGGTTTAAGTTCGTCCTTTGAAAGGGAGACGGAATCCTTTTTGGAAGGCATGCCGCCCTCCGGAGCTTCAAAGATGCTGTCGTCAACATCCATGGTCGGCACATCCGAACTTTCGCCCTTGCCGCTTCCGGGCTTGGAGCCGAGGAACTGAACATTATCGGCGACCACTTCCGTGGAATACCGCTTATTGCCATCCGGACCGTCCCAGCTTCGTGTCTGGATCCTGCCTTCGACAAAAACAGGCCGGCCTTTTTTCAGATATTCGTTGCAGATCTCCGCAAGACGCGCCCACACCACGATCCGGATAAAACAAACTTCTTCCTTCTTTTCTCCGGCCTTGGAATTGTAGGTGCGGTTCACAGCGATCGTAAAAGTCGTCACCGCCTGCCCCGAAGGAATGTACCGTAATTCCGGATCCCGCGTGAGGTTTCCGATCAACATGACTTTATTCAAACTTACGGCCATAGGTCACCTGATATTTGCGCGTTGATTGGATTATGCTTTAGGCGTTGTAACCGGAGCGGCCGGAAGAGGGGCCAACACAGGCTTCTTCGCGGGAATGCTTACCATATACTTCAAAAGATTTTCCTGAAGCTCCAGCTCCTTGCGGAAATCCTGAGTGCGGGACGGATCCATTTCGTATTCAAAGAGGAACATTCGACCGTCTTTATATTTCCGGATCATATGCCCGAGCGCTTTTTTCCCGAGATCGGTCTTCTGGATCACTTTCCCCTGGAACTTTTCGATCCATTTCACGACCTCTCCCGCAGGGTCCTTCTGACTCTCCCCTGTAATTTCGGGCGGAAAAATAAATAAACCTTCGTATTTTTTCATTACACACTCCCTGATCTCTGGATTTAAATGATAACCTTTCCCGTAAGTTTCATAAGCAGAAGCTACAGAAGAAGTTATGGCGTTTCTAGACCTTCCGAAAGGCTAAAAGGAGCCACAATGTAACACAAATGTCATTCTTGGGCAACCCTGACTTTTATTTTCTTTTATGGGAAAGGAGGCGGGGTAATCTTCAGAATCCGGCGCCGTTAATCTGGTTCATAGCCTTTGTGAAGGGTTCTTGAACCCATGCGCGGCACGCTTCCAGACCGCATTCGAAGAGCTTTTTCATTTTTTTTTCTTCGGAACTCCCGAACGATGAAAGCACATAATCCCGGAGTTCTCCCGGAAAACTCGCGGCCCCCTCAGGCTCCCAAGCGCCGATCCCGATCCGGAGCCTCGGATACTCCCGGCTTCCCAGATGCTCTTCGATCGATGCAAGACCGTTGTGTCCGCCGGCACTGCCCCCGCCTCGCAACCGGAATTTACCAAAGGGTAAAGCGACATCATCGACGACGATCAAAAGATCTTCGTCCGCTTTGATCTTCAAATATTCGACGAGGGATGCGACCGGCCCGCCGGAAAGATTCATGTAAGAAAGCGGATGGGCCAGATGAACGGTTTCTCCGCCCCATGAAACCGAAGCGATAGCCGCCTTCTGGGACTTCTTGGAAGCGAATTTGACGCCTTCTTTTGAGGCAATGAATTCCAAGAGGCGCCGGCCGATGTTATGCCGCGTAAACTCGTATTCCGTTCCGGGATTCCCAAGGCCGACGATGAGTTTCATTAGAACCCCCACGATCCTCCCGGGAACGCTTGCGCGCCACCCGGGAGATCCGTACTCTTTTTTCTTACTTTGCGGGAACCGCGGCCGGTTTCCCTGCTGCGGGCGCAGCCTTCGCGGGAGCAGCCTTCGCGGGAGCAGCTCCTTCTTCGCCTTCTTTGTCCTTCTTGCCCTTTTCGATCACTTCGGGCTCAGCCGCAGATCCTTCTTCGGCCGGCGCGGCTTCTTCCTCACGAGGCGGATGGATCGCGAGAACCACCTCCTCCAGAGGGATCAGACACCTGACACCTGACGGAAGCTTCAGTTCATTGACATGAACAGCGTCGTTAATCTTCATCTCCTTGGTTTCGATCTCGATCTTTTCCGGGATCTGTGTCGGCAAGCACTCCACTTCGATCTCGCGATGTACCAGATCGAGAGAACCGCCTTCCTTGATACCGGGCGCTTCTTCAAGATGAAGCAGAACCACGGGCACCTTCACCGTGATCTTTTCAGTCAGGGAAATGACCATAAAATCAATATGGTCGATCTTGTCCGTGACCGGGTTCATCTGGATGGCTTTGATGCGGCAGGTGGATTCGGCGAGCTTCACGCCTTCCACCTGGAGCGTGATCAGCACATTCGCTCCGGCCTTGGTATGGATCGCCTTGAGAAAATCCTTCCCGGGAACTTCGATCGCCAGCGCCTTCATGCCGTGACCGTAGACCACGGCCGGGAACATTTCGTTGCGGCGTACCGCACGCGCTTTACTGGTCCCATCGGGCGTGCGGGATTTAGCTTGCAGTTCAAAAGTCTTCATTGAAAAATCCTCCTGATTGCTTTGTGATTAAGACGGAAGTAACTTCCCTCTTGTTGGGTTTATGCTTCAACGCCTGCGCTTGAAAAAAGAGTGCTGATCGACACATTATAATGGATCCGGCAGATTGCATCGGCCAAAAGTTCGGCGATCGAAAGCTGCGTGATCTTCTTGATGCGCTTTTCCTTGCCGAGCGGGATGCTGTTCGTGACGATAAGTTCCTTGATAACGGAATTCCGGATCCTCTCCACCGCGCTTCCGGCAAGCACGGGGTGCACAATAGTAGCATAAATGTCCAATGCGCCAGCCTGTTTCAGAGCCCGGGCGGCTTCCACGATCGATCCGCCGGTCGAGATCATATCGTCGATAATGACGACATTCTTTCCTTTGACAGAACCGATGATATGCATCACATGCGTTTGAGACGCGCTTTCGCGGCGTTTGTCCACGATCGCGAAATCGCAATTAAAGAGCTTGGCGTATCCGCGCGCCATCTTGATCCCGCCCACATCCGGCGAAACGACCATGAGATTCTTGATCTTCTTCTTTTTGAAATAACGCCCCAATACATTGATCGAATAAAGATGATCCACTGGGATATCAAAGAATCCCTGGATCTGTCCCGCGTGGAGGTCCATCGTAAGCACGCGGTTCGCGCCGGCGCTCACGATAAGATTGGCCACAAGCTTCGCGGTGATCGGAACCCGGGGCTTGTCCTTGCGGTCCTGGCGGGCATAACCGAAGAACGGAAGCACGGCCGTGATCCTTTTGGCTGAGGCGCGACGCGCGGCATCGATCAGGATCAAAAGCTCCATCAGGTTTTCATTGGACGGCGTGCAGGTCGGCTGCACGATAAAAACATCTTTCCCGCGGATATTATCGCGGATCTGAAGCTGGATCTCTCCTTCCGGGAACCGTCCGAGCAGGACATTGCCCAGCGGAATGCCCAATTTTTTCGCGATCTCGCGGGCAAGCTCAGGATGGGCGCCCCCTGAAAGAAGGACCATGTCGCCATTTTGTTTTCGCTGAAGTTTCGTGATCTTCACCATAAGGGCACCTTACCTTTTCTTCCTGGCGACGGGCCGGGCGGGAACACCGACAACCACATCGCCTTTTTTTATTTTTGTCTTCGGGATCACCACGGATCCCGCGCCGGTCTTTGCCCCATCCGGGACCCGGACAGGCGCTACAAAAACCGTGTTGGAACCAACCCGCGCATTTTTTCCAATCATTGTTTGCTGCTTGTTCTCTCCGTCAAAATTCGCCGTGATGGCCCCGGCCCCGTTATTCGTCCCGTCGCCGATCACCGCATCTCCCAAATAAGATAAATGCTTGGCGCAAACTTTTTCCCCGACCCGGCTCCGGTTCACTTCGACAAAACTCCCGATCACCGATCCGTTGCCGATCACAGTGCCGCTGCGAAGTTTCGCGAACGGCCCGATCTCGCAATGCGCGCCGATCTCCACACCGGCCTGAATAAAGCACCACGGATAGATCGTCGTGCCCTTGCCGATCTTCACGCCGGGAGCCACAAAAGTTTGCTCCGGCGCCATGAAAGTGACGCCGCGCGCTTGATGCTTCGCGATCTCTCTTTCGTTGATCTTTTTTGTCACGGTCGCCAGATCTTTCTGGGAATTGATCCCTTGTCCTTCTTCCGCGCTCGACAGAAGGAATGCCTTCACGCAATAACCTTCGCGGCGGAGGATCTCGATGGTGTCCGTCAGATAATACTCCTTTTTACGGTTATCCTGCCCAATCTTCTGAAGCGCGTCGAACAAAACTTTTTTATCAAAAAGATAAATGCCTGTGTTCACTTCCCGGATCCCGCGTTCTTCCGGTGTCGCATCGAGCTCTTCGCGGATCGCCGCGAAATGACCCTCTTCCCGAACGATCCTGCCATAACCCAGCGGATCTGTCTGCTCACAAGACAACACACTGACATGGGCCCGCGACTTCTGGTGCGCCGCCACGAACTTCTCGAGCGTTTCCGGCTTCACGAGCGGCATATCCCCCGGCCAGATCAGCACAGGACCTGATGACTTGTCGAGCGCGGCTTTCGCCATCATCACCGCGTGTCCCGTCCCTTTTTGCTCGCGTTGAAGCACGGACACTGCACCATAAGGTTTCAAGAACGAACGCACCTGCTCGGCTTTATAGCCGATCACCACAAAAGGTTTCTTGACGCCAGCGCCGGCCAACGATTCGAGCACATAACCAAGCACGGGTTTTTCGAACACCGGATGCAGGACTTTCGGTAATTCGGAACACATCCGTGTTCCCTTTCCCGCTGCCAGTACGATCGCTTCCATGATCTTTTCCGCCTACCCCTTGATCCCGGTGAGCTTGATACCTTCGACAAAGAACCGCTGGTTGAATAAAAAGACGATCAGGATCGGCAGGATCATCATCATCGATGCCGCCATGAGAAGCGTCCAATCCGTCCCATGCACCCCCTGAAAATAAGCCAGCCCGACCGGAAGGGTTATTTTGTATTCGTATTCAACACGATCAAGGTCCACA
>CAZGCC010000045.1:0-12176 GCA_964524195.1 uncultured bacterium
ATCTCTTCGGGGCTATTTGGCGCCGAGATCAAAAAACTCTTGCCGATCATTAATCCCGCGCTAAGCGATTCGGGGATCTTTGATAATGTCTTTGAGCTTTTGACTCTGGGCGGCCGATCGCTGGAGCATGCGATGATGATGATGGTTCCGGAGGCCTTTGGCGTGAAATACCACATCAGCGAAGCGAAGCGCGCCTTTTTTGAATATCACGCGGCGATCATGGAGCCTTGGGACGGTCCCGCGGCGATAGCGTTCACGGATGGAACCAAAGTCGGCGCGATCCTGGACCGGAACGGTTTACGGCCCGCCCGTTATGTCATCACAAAAAGCGGGCAGGTGGTGATGGCCTCCGAAGTCGGCGTGCTTGAGTTGAATCCTCCGGACATTCTTGAAAAGGGGATGCTTGCTCCGGGCAAGATGCTTTTGGTGGATACGGCAACGAAGCGCGTCATTAAGGATAACGAAATTAAATCCGGGATCGCGCGCCACAGGCCCTACCGGCGCTGGCTTGAGGAGAACCGGATCGAACTTAAGGGGCTCCTTCAGGTGCCGGGTCCTGTAGACATCGATGAGAAGACGCTCGCCCTTCGCCAGCGCATCTTCGGCTATACGCTTGAGGATGAAAAAATGATCCTTCTTCCGATGGCCGAGAACGCGCAGGAACCCGTGGGCTCGATGGGAAATGACGCGGCGCTTGCGGTGCTGTCTCAGCGGCCGCAACTTCTCTATAATTACTTTCGCCAGCTTTTTGCCCAGGTCACCAACCCGCCGATCGATCCCTACCGCGAAAACCTTGTGATGTCGCTTATGAGTTTTGTCGGGCGCCAGGGCAATTTACTGGACGAGACGCCCGAACATTGCCATCAGCTAAAACTTTCGCATCCGATCCTCACCAATGATGATATCGAACGGCTCAAATCGTCCAATCTTTCGAGTTACCGCGTGGCCACGGTTTCCATGGTCTTCGAAGCTTCCGCCGCGCCGGGGCGGCTTGAGGCCGCGGTCGAGAAGTTATGCAGCGATGTTGAAGCAAAGCTGGATGAAGGAAATTCGCTCGTGATCATGAGCGACCGTGAAACCGGTCCCGGAAAAGCGCCGATCCCCGCACTTTTAGCTACAACGGCAGTCCATCAACATTTAATCCGGAAGGGGAAGCGCTATCTAGCCGGACTTGCCCTTGAAACCGGTGAAGCCCGCGAAGTGCAGCATTTTGCCTGTCTCGTGGGGTATGGCATCAATGCGATCAATCCCTACCTTGTGTTTGAAACTCTGGCCGATCTTGCGAAACGGGGCCATTTTTCAGAAGGATTGACCCTGGAGACGGCCATCGAAAATTATATTACGGCTATCAAGAAAGGCCTGCTGAAGGTGATGTCCAAGATGGGTATTTCCACGCTCCGCAGCTATCGCGGCGCCCAGATCTTCGAAGCGGTGGGTTTGAATGCCGTCTTCGTGGACCGTTACTTTCCCGGGACTTCTTCGCGGATCCAGGGGATCGGTCTCGAGGTCGTCGAGCGGGAATCTCTCGACCGGTTCAATGCCGCTTTTTGTCAGTCGCAATCCAATACGGAAACGCTCGCGCCGGGCGGGAACTATCACTACCGTCTGCATTCTGAAAAGCACTTGTTCTCTCCCACGGCGGTCGTGAATTTGCAAAAGGCCGTGCGGGAAGGCGACTACCCGACCTTTAAAGCTTATTCGAAGGAAGTGAACGATATCAGTAAGAATCTCTGCACGCTTCGAGGTCTCTTCAAATTTAAAAAGGCGCAGCCCGTTCCGATCGATGAAGTGGAGCCCGTGGAGAGCATTGTGAAGCGGTTTGTTTCTTCGGCGATGTCATTCGGCTCCATCAGCAAAGAAGCTCACGAGACCATCGCGATCGCTATGAATCGCTTGGGAGCCTCGAGTAATTCCGGGGAAGGTGGCGAGGATGAGGCGCGGTATAAACCCCTTCCGAACGGCGATTCCAAGAAAAGTTCGATCAAACAAGTCGCATCGGCCCGGTTCGGTGTCACGATCGATTATCTGGCCAACTCCCGCGAGCTTCAGATCAAAATGGCGCAGGGCGCCAAGCCGGGTGAAGGCGGTCAATTGCCGGGACATAAAGTCGACGAGACGATCGCCAAGGTGCGGCATTCCACTCCGGGGGTTATGTTGATCTCGCCCCCGCCTCATCATGATATCTATTCCATCGAGGATCTGGCGCAACTGATATTTGACCTGAAGAATGCCAATCCTGAGGCGCGGATCTCGGTCAAGCTGGTTTCCGAGGTAGGCGTTGGAACGGTTGCTGCCGGTGTGGCCAAAGGAAAGGCGGACATGGTCCTGATCAGCGGGCATGACGGCGGGACGGGCGCATCGCCAATTTCATCCATTAAATATGCGGGATCCCCCTGGGAGATCGGTTTGGCGGAGGCCCAGCAGGTGCTTGTCATGAACAAACTTCGTGACCGGATCCGTGTCCAGGTCGATGGACAGCTTAAGACCGGTCGTGATGTTGTGATCGGGGCGATGCTTGGCGCGGAGGAATTTGGTTTCGGAACGACGACGGTCGTGACGCTGGGTTGTATTATGATGAGAAAATGCCATTTGAACACTTGTCCTGTCGGCGTGGCGACCCAGAACCCGGAATTGCGGAAACGGTTCTCAGGGAAGCCCGAATATCTGATGAATTTCATGAAGTTCATCGCGCAAGAGGTGCGCGAGATCATGGCGGAGCTGGGATTCCGGAAATTCGAGGAAATGGTTGGTCGCGTGGACATGCTCGAAGTGCTTGAGGCGCTCACCCATTACAAGACTCAAGGGCTTGATTTCTCAAAAGTTTTAACCGTGCCCGAGGTGCCCAAGGGAGGTTCGATCCGTTGCTTTTCGTCTCCGCAGCATGATTTTTCTCTTTCTTTGGATCCGGAGCTTATTAAGAAGGCCAAGGCCGCGATCGAATTCAAGCAACCGACGGTTCTGGAGCAGAAGATCCGCAATTGCAACAGGACGGTCGGCACCACGCTAAGCTATGAGATTGCCAAGCGGTATGGCCTTAAGGGGCTTCCGGAAGATACGATCAAAGTTAAATTTGAAGGTTCTGCGGGTCAGAGTTTCGGTGCTTTTCTTGCCCACGGCGTAACCTTTGAGCTGGAGGGCGATGCCAACGATTATTTCGGCAAGGGACTTTCGGGAGGCCGTCTCATTGTGTATCCGCCCAAGTCGGCGTCGTTCCGGCCTCAGGATAATGTTATTACCGGGAATGTGAATCTTTTTGGGGCGACCGGCGGGGAAGCCTATATCCATGGCCGGGCGGGAGTCAGGTTCTGTGTCCGTAACAGCGGAGCGCTTGCGGTGGTCGAAGGTGTGGGGGACCACGGATGCGAGTATATGACGGGTGGGCGAGTGATTATTTTGGGCCATACCGGGGTCAATTTTGCGGCGGGAATGAGCGGCGGGATTGCCTATGTGCTCGATGAAAACCAGCTTTTTGATACACGGTGCAATCTTGAAATGGTCGATCTTGAGCCCGTCGCGGAAAAAGAAGACTGTGAGTTCCTGCATGCAGCGATCGAGCGGCATGTGAAATTCACCGGAAGCGCTTATGCCAAGGCCATCCTGGCGAGTTGGGATGAAATGCTGCCCCGTTTTGTCAAAGTGATGCCCATGGATTACAAGAAGGCGATGGCGAAGATGAAAGAACAGCAAAGCAAACATTCGGAATCGCCGGAAATGACCGAAGAGGTTTTTATCTAATGGGAAAAACGGACGGATTTTTAAAATATAAGCGAGCATTGGCGCCGAAACGCCCCGTTGCGGAACGACTCAAGGACTATAAAGAGATCGCCAAGCCTTTGCTCACCGAAGAGATCAATAAGCAGGGCGCCCGCTGCATGGACTGCGGCATACCGTTCTGCCATGCGCTCGGATGTCCCGTTTACAATCTTATCCCTGAATGGAACGACGCGGTTTACCGGGGACAATGGCATGACGCGTACGAGCGGCTGTCCCTTACGAACAATTTGCCGGAGGTTACAGGCCGGGTTTGTCCCGCGCCATGCGAGGCGGCCTGTACGATGGCGATCAATGAAGCACCGGTCACGATCGAGCAGATCGAGCTTTCTATTATCGAAAAGGCGTTCGCCGAGGGCTGGGTGAAGCCCCAGCCGCCCGCGAAAGAGACCGGAAAAAAGATCGCGGTGATCGGTTCCGGTCCTGCCGGACTTTCTGCGGCCCAGCAGCTTCGGAGGATGGGACACAGCGTGACACTCTATGAGAAGTCATCCAAGATCGGGGGATTGCTCCGCTTTGGCATTCCGGATTTTAAGTTAGAGAAATGGGTGCTTGACCGGCGGATCGAGCAAATGAAAGCTGAAGGCGTACGATTTGAAGCGGGCGTGGATGTCGGCGTCACCGTTTCCGCGGATGAGCTTAAAAAAAATCATGCCGTGATCCTGCTTACCATGGGGGCCGGTGCGCCGCGCGATCTAAAAGTTCCGGGTCGCGAGCTCCCGGGCGTGCATTACGCCATGGAATTTCTGACTCTTTCCAATAAGGCCGTTGGAGGCGAGATCCAGCCCGATCAGATCATTTCCGCGAAAGGCAAGACCGTGCTTGTGATCGGAGGCGGGGACACGGGCTCCGACTGCGTCGGGACCTCGAATCGCCAAGGCGCCAAAAAAGTCTATCAGTTTGAAATTCTTCCCAAACCCAGGGAATGGAAAGAGCCGTGGAACCCGTCCTGGCCCAACTGGCCGCTGATTCTCCGCACATCCACTTCACATGAAGAGGGGTGCGAACGCGATTGGGCAATCACGACCAAGAAAATCACGGGGAAAGACGGGAAGGTCCATGAAGTTCATTGCGCCCGCGTGGAGTGGAGTCTGGAAAAAACTACCGGCCAGTATTCCATGAAAGAGATCCCCGGTTCGGAATTCGTCATTCAGGCCGATCTTGTGCTTCTTGCAATGGGGTTCGTTCATGTGGAGCATTGCAAGCTTCTGACGGATCTCGGCGTTCAGTTCGATCTCCGGGGAAATGTCCAGACCAACGGCAATTTTATGAGCACGGTCCCGGGTGTTTTTGCGGCGGGAGATACCGTCCGTGGAGCGTCGCTTGTGGTGTGGGCCATCAGCCAGGGACGCCAGGCCGCTCAGGCCGTCGATCTTTTTCTGAAGTCTTAGCTTCGATTTTTTGTTTCTTCTGGTATAATTCCAACCCTTTCTTTGATGCGCTGGTGTAGCTCAGTTGGTAGAGCAGCTGTTTCGTAAACAGCAGGTCGTCAGTTCGATTCTGACCACCAGCTTTCCTCGTTTTGTTTTGCCGGCCCCGAATCCCTTCCCATCCCAAGCACGCCGTTCATGGAGAGGGTGGGTGAATACCCTATAGTTCTCCCACTCCAATACGCTCAACATGAGCTTGTGAGCGAAAGTGTATCAGATGCCGGAGCTCACGGAAGAAGTTCAGGCGTAAGGGAGATGGTGGACATGGAAAAAGAAGCTCGAAAGGATATTCGGGATTGCGGGAGAAATGCGACTCCGACCACGCCGGTTTTCATGGCTATTTCGGAAACCCTAAGCATTCTGATCTTTGTGGGGGGGATAGCGGTTTTGGCGGGATGGGCCTTGGATATTCCGGTCCTCAAAAGCGTTTTTCCAGGCCTTGTGACCATGAAAGTCAATACGGCCTTAGGGTTCATTTTTTCGGGGTTATCCTTATGGTTGCTTCAGATCAAGCGCTGTGACAACCCGCGCTATCGAGTAGGTGCGCTGATCTCCAGTTTGGTTGTTTGCGGGATCGGTCTCGCGACTTTTTTGGAGTATGTGCTGGGTTGGGATCCCGGCATTGACCAGCTTTTATTTAAAGAACTTCCCGGAGCAGTCTTCACTTCCAGCTTGGGAAGGATGGCGTTAAACACAGCCATTAATTTTACCGTCATTGGCTTGGCGTTGTTTCTGTTGGCTTGTAAGTCTAAGGATCTTTGCTTTTTCTTTCAGGTTTTAATGATCCCCGTGGCCGGGGTCACGCTGCTCTCTCTGATAGGCTATCTTTATAAGGCCGCGCCGCTTTTTATCGGCGTTCATTTCGGCACCGCTATGGCGCTCCACACTTCCGTACTGTTCATGATGGTTTCTTTGGCCGGACTTTTTTGCCGGCCCGGCTGCGGATTCATGACCGCTTTGAGCTCGGAAGGTTCCGGAGGCAAGATTATGCGACGCCTTCTTCTGCTGACCCTTTTGTTTCCTCCGGCAGTGGGATGGATGAAAATACATTTCGAAAAAATCGGGGTGATGAGTAATGAACTCGGTGTTTCCTTTGTCGCAACAATGAACCTGCTCTTTTTTAGCGTTTATGTTTTTATCCTTTCCATTTGGCTTAACCGGGCAGAATCAAAGAAAACCGAGATGGGAGCAGCGCTCGTTCGATCGGAGCTTTCCTACCGCAGGCTCTTTGAAGCGGCCAAAGACGGGATCCTTATTGTCGATTTTGAAACAGGGGTTATCACGGATGTTAACCCGTATCTGGTCGATCTGCTCAGCTACAGCAAGGAAGAATTTCTGGACAAACAACTCTGGGAGATCGGCTTTCTGAAGAATGTCGTTGCATCCAAGGAGGCCTTTGATGAGCTGCGGGCTCACAATTATATCCGTTACGAAGACCAACCTCTTGAGACGAAGTCGGGAGACAAGGTTAGCGTGGAGTTCATCAGCAATGTTTATCTTGCGGGTTCTAAAAAAGTGATCCAATGCAATGTCCGGAATATCACCGAACGGAAGCGAGCGGAAAATGCTTTAAGGGAAAGTGAAAAGCGCTTCATGGATGTTTTGTATGCTTCCCGGGATGCCATTCTCTTGATCGACGCCGATACTTTTGTGGATTGTAACGAGTCTACCGCCCTGCTTCTCGGGTACGCTAACCGAAGTGATTTTTTGATGAAGCATCCCTCCGAGCTGTCTCCTCCTGTGCAGCCTGACGGAAGGCGATCTTTGGAGAAAGCCAATGAGATGATGGGCGTTGCTCTCAAGCGGGGGTTCCATCGGTTTGAGTGGATCCACCGCAAAGCTAGCGGAGAAGATTTCCCGGTCGAAGTATCGCTAACGCCTATTGTGGTTCGTGGCAAGAATGTGCTTCATTGTCTATGGCGCGACCTCACAGAGAAGAAAAAAACAGAATTAGAGGTTGTGAAGAGCCGCGACTATTTGAATAACATCATTAATTCTGTGGCGGACCCGATTTTTGTCAAAGATAGCAAGCACCAGTGGGTGCTTTTTAACAGTGCTTTTTGCGGTTTCATGGGGCGCCAGCGTGAGGAGCTGGACGGGAAAAGCGATTATGATTTTTTCCCCAAAGCGGAGGCAGATGCTTTTTGGACGAAAGACCAGATCGTTCTTGAGGCCGGGGATCCGGACATGAGTGAAGAGTTCTTTACGGACGCGAAAGGCGCGACCCATATCATCGTGACTAAAAAGACGCTCTATACGGATCCCTCCGGTGAAAAAATGATCGTAGGGGTTATCCGGGATGTTACGAGCTTCAAGAGGGCGGAAGAAGCTTTAAAAAAACAGCAGGAACGGCTCGAGGAGCTCGTCCGAGAACGGACTCTGGAGCTTGAGTTGAGCAATAAAAAGTTGATGATGACGGCTGGCGAGCTGAGGCAGGTCAGCTCGGCGAAGAGCGAATTTTTGGCTACGATGTCCCATGAGCTTCGGACACCGCTTTGTTCTGTTATCGGGTTTTCGGAAGTTATCCATGACGAACGGTACGGTCCCCTCAATGAACGGCAAAAAAAATATATTACGAATGTTCTTACGAGCGGACGGCATCTTCTTTCTCTGATCAATGATGTGCTGGATCTTTCAAGGATCGAGGCGGGAAAGATGATTTTAGACAAGACCTGTTTTTCGCTGAAAGGTTGCTCGGAAGAGATCGCCCGGCTGGTGGAGGGGTTGGCTTTTTCGAAGAGGATCAAGCTTGTCCAGGAAGTTCCTGAGGATCTTGGTGAGATCTGCGCTGACCAACGAAAGATCAAGCAGGTGATTTTCAATCTATTGTCCAATGCGATCAAGTTCACTCCAGCCGACGGGAGAGTCGGACTTCGGGGCCGGCGAGAGGATGCTGGGTTTGAAATCGCTGTTTGGGACACTGGGACCGGTGTCGAACCCGGAAACCTTGAAAAGGCTTTCGAAGCCTTCGAACGGATCGAAGACCCTTCTGGGGAATATGTGGAGGGGGCAGGGTTGGGGCTTACGATCTCGAGAAAGATCGTGCAGCTTCATGGCGGCAAAATATGGGCGGAGTCCGAAGGCTTGGGTCGTGGTACGACCGTGAAGTTTACGCTTCCTTTGAAAGGGGATTAGCATGAGCAAAAAAGTCTTGATCGTCGAAGATGACGAGAAGAACAGGTCGCTTGAAAGGGATCTTCTGGAAATGGCGGGGTTCGAGGTGCTCGAAGCCAAAGACGGTGCAACGGGGATCGTTCTTGCTCAAGCGGAAAAACCGGATGCGATCGTGATGGATGTGCGGCTTCCGAAGATGCCGGGCACCGAAGCCGCCAGGATCTTACGGCAAAAGCCGGAGACTTGCGATATTCCCATATTTTTTGTAACGGCGTCGCTGGTGGGCGGATGGTTGGAAGAGATCCGGGCGATCCCCCAAACAAACAGTTTTGTGCGTTGATGATGACAAGCGGAATCTCGAGCTTCTGGAGGCCCTTCGTTTGGCCGAGGACTATGATCTTGAGTTCTCCGGATCCGGGGAGGACGCTTTGGCCCAGATCGCACAAAAGCTTCCCGACTTGATCCTCCTCGATGTGATGATGGGGGGTCTTTCAGGCTTTGAGGTGCTGGAGCAATTACGGGCCAGCGAAAGGACGCGATTGATCCCGGTGGTGCTTTTGACATCCCTGGATGCTGAGAAAGAAAAGATCAAAGGGATCGAGCGGGAATGCGACGATTTCATATCCAAACCTTTTGACAAGAACGAGCTGGTCGCCCGGGTCCGGTCACTTCTGAAGATCAGCTATTACCGGAGGTCCCTGAATGAAAAAGAAAAATTCGAGGCGGTCATCCAGGAATTGAGAGATGGCGTGGTCGTTTGCGATCCTGACTGGACGGTGACACGCATCAATCACTCCGCAAAGAATTTTTTGGGTCTTTCCGCCGGAAAAAATTTCCTCGATCATGTTTTCGGTCACTACACCGTTTCGATCAGCCGCGAACGAACCACGGATCTTTCCGAGGCTCATAAAAAATTCGATATTAAACGGGAAAGCACGGAGGAATTCAAGGCCCTATATCTTGAGGTGAATTTGGATGTTGTAAAGACCGCGTGTCAGGACTTGTCATGCATCGTGCTGACGCTGCGGGAAGTGACCCGCGAAAGAAATGAAAATTTTATGGCCTGTAACTTTCTGGCGCTTCTCTCCCATAAATTCAATACGCCCATCGCCGTGATCCGGGAAACGCTGGATCTTGTCAAGCCCTCGCTGCCGGAGAAGGATGCCAAGCTTATCACCGCGGCAGAACGAAAGCTTCGGGAGATCCACGATCTTTCCCAACGGATCATTTATATCCTGGAGATGCAAAGCAAAGGGATGAGCGATATTTTCCAGGAAGATTTTTTGACGAACGCGATCCATACGGTCAAAACAAGGATGGATGTAAAACACAAGATCGTGGGCATTCTGGAGAAGAATATCTTGGTTCACAAGGTGGCGTTATGGAAGGTGATCGTCCTGGAGGAGCTGATGGAGAATTCCTATAAGTTCCACGGCAAGGAGGGTCTGCGGATCAAGTTAACTTTCACCGAAGAAGGTATGTCCGTTTCCGATAACGGTCCCGGGATCCCCGCGGAGGAGCAAGAGAGGATCTTCGAGCCCTTCTTTCAGGTTTATAAGGATTTTCACGGGAACATTCCGGGCCTTGGGCTGGGGTTGACGCTCGTGAAAAAACTCGTGGAGCTCAACCGGGGGAAGATCGGGGTCCAGAGTAGTCCCAGTCAAGGGGCCACGATCCGGATCGATTTTTCTTCCGATGACGAATCTTTGATCAGAACAAAAACAGGTCAGGAAACTTGTCCGTCTATTTCCGGCGGCGGAGATGGGTCGGAAGGATCTTAAGCATTTCCCGGTACTTCGCGACCGTGCGGCGGGCGATGAGGATCCCTTCTTCCTCGAGCTTTTTAACGATCACCTGATCGCTCAAGGGCTTCTTTGGATCTTCTTTTCCCACTAAAGCCCGGATCCGTTCCATGATGCTTTTCTGCGATTCTCCCTCGCCGTTCTCTGTTTCGAGTTTTTGCGAGAAAAAACTTTTGTAGGGGATCGTGCCCTGCGGGGTCTTAAGGTATTTTCCATGGATGGCCCGGCTGATCGTGGATTCATGAAGGTTGAGTCTTTCCGCGATGTCTTTCAGCCGCAGGGGGCGGAGATGTGAAAATCCGCGTGTAAAAAAAAGAGGCTGGGCCCGCACGATCTCATCGGTAATGGCCCGCAGCGTGGATCCGCGCAGTTCTATCGCTTTTAGAAAATCCATTCCGCTGGCCAGTCGTGTTTTGATGAATTCCTTGGTCTTTCCGTCGAGGCCTTTCTCGCGCATCATGCGTCGGTACTCGGCATTAATGCGCAGTTCCGGTATGAAATCATTGTGAATCTCGATCTCGAGGCCATCGTCGGTACCCTCCTTGATCGAGACGGTCGCGTCCGGGGTGACCGCAATGGCTTCCTCGGCATAGAAGCTCCGTCCAGGTTTGGGGTCCAGGCGAGAAATAAGATCAACCGCTTTTTTGATCTCGGGCTCGCTTGAGCTGAAGATCTTGCCGAGTGTTTTCCAGTCCCGTTTGGCAATGAGCTCCAAATGGTCCCGGACGATCTCCCGGGCGAGCGCGGCCTCGGGCCCCTTGCGTTCCAACTGGATCAGCAGAGCTTCCCGAAGATCGCGCGCTCCAACTCCGGGAGGATCAAGATGCTGGATCTTCTGGAGCATTTCTTCGACCTTTGCGGGATCCGATTTGGACCCGGTCGCGATCTCCTCGATCGAAGCTTTGAGATAACCATCCGGATCGATATTCCCAAGGATCTCGGCGGCGATCTTTTTCTCCGTTTTATCAAGTTCCAGAAAATGGACTTGCCACTCCAAATAATCAAAGAGGCTCTCCGGTCTGGTGATGAGCGTTTCCTGAAAATCCGCGATCTTTCGTGATTCTTCGGGATTGTGCCGGGAAAGGTCCGGGGGTGTGTTGGCAAAGGATAGAGGTTCTTTGGAAGCCCAATCATCCGGGAGCGTTTCTGAAGCTTCCTCTTCGTCCGATTTTTTGTTGGTAACGGGTGTTGTGCCGTCCAGATCTTCCGGACCGTTCATCCGGGGGACTTCCTCCAGCATCGGGTTCTCTTCGAGAGCGCTTTCGACCGCTTGTCGCAACTCCTGGAGCGGGAGGTGGAGAAGATGCAGGTAGACACGCATCTGCGGCGATAGCGCCATCTTTTGGACTTGGGATTGGACGAACTTGGGTTCCATGCGGAGAACATATCACGCTGGAAAATCGTTGTAAAGTCATGAGATTTCTGGACTTAGGGGGAAGAAAGGATTTGACACTCCCTTCTATTTTTTTATAATGGACGCACTTTTGTTGAGTGTGTGGCCTCAGGACAAGTTCCGGCTGAAAGGTCTTTCCTGTGGTTTTTTCGTCTTAGTGGGAAATTGTCCCGTCTCTTCATAACAGGGAAAACTATCCGATGTCTCAAGCACCCGCGCTTCTTGTGAAGAAAGGCCTTCGAAAGCAAAGCATGCCGGTCGGTTTGTGGACGAAGTGTCCCAGCTGCCAGACAGTGATGTTTCACAAAACCCTCAAGGAAAACCTGCTGGTCTGCACGAAGTGTTCCTACCACTTCATTATGGGAGCGCTTGAACGGATCCATCATCTTGTGGACGAAGGCACTTTTGCCGAAACCGACGCCGATCTCCGGTCTGAAGACCCCCTGAAATTTTCCGCCGTCAAGGCCTATACCGAGAAGATCAAGCAAGACCAGAAGAAAACGGGTCTGAAAGAAGCTTGTGTTACCGGTACTGCGAAGATCTGCGGCAAAGATTGCGCGCTCGGCGTCACGGATTCCCGGTTCATCATGGGATCGATGGGTTCGGTGGTTGGAGAAAAGATCACGCGTCTGATCGAGCACGCCCTTGAGAAAAAACTTCCGCTGA
>CAZGCC010000046.1:0-10841 GCA_964524195.1 uncultured bacterium
GCGGTTATATCTATGTGACGACCGGAATGCTGAATTTCCTCCAGAATGAAGCGGAGCTTGCCGCGGTGCTTGCGCATGAGATCGGGGAACAACAGCAGGCGGACCGCCGTTTCACAAAAAGCGACGATATCATTGGCGCGGCGACACAAGTGGGTTCATCTGTGGGGCCTATGTTCGGGCCGATCGGCTCTCTGGCGAGTTTGGGGCTCGTGCTCTTGCAAGCCTATAACGAGAGCACTTTTAAAACTCCCGGCGAACGGCTTCTTGAAAGCGATAAACTTGCGATGAGCTATCTTTTGAATACCGGGTACGATCCGCAGTCTTTGATGGATGTTCAGGAGCATTTCCTGAAGGCAGGGGAGAAGATGACGCCCTACTTTTATGATTATTACCAATCCCGTCCGATCACTGAAGAGCGGGTCGTGGCTCTCAAGAAGGAATTCGCAAAGCTTCCGCTAACCGGAAAGAATCTGACTACCGACGCCGTGGAGTACCAGGAAACGACCCGAGGCATTCGCGAGATCTACAAAACAACCCGCTAAGCCGTACAGATCAGGATTTCTTTTCCCACTGACCTTCCATAGATTGCACTCTGTCGCCCGGCGCGGCCTTATCGCGCTGGACCTCCGCAAAAGCCCTTTGAACTTCCAGTAAACCATTCCCGCCAAGTTTGTTCTGTGTAGCGAGATTTTCGTAAATGACCCGGCGGTCCCGGTTCTCAGCGGCGGTCAGAGTCGCGGCCTGGGTATTATCCTGAAGGTCAGTCACATAACCCTTGTTATTTTCCCCGATGACACCTTGCCGTTTGAGTTCCTGGATCTGGGCGTAACGGCTCTGGCGATCCTGCAACGCTTTTTTGATCTCGGGTGTCAATTCTTTAAAATCATAACTAGTGGCTATGCAAAGCGGCGCCGCGGTTAAAAGGATCAGGCACAAGGACAACAAGGCGGTTGAAAAGCGTTTCATGGTGAGACCCTCCTTCGGATTTGAAGTATGAAGATAGTTCATGCGGCAGCCCCTTGAGCGACCATGTCTTCAATGTTAGTCGCGGTTTGTTTCAGTCCCCGGATATCCACCACCACATTTGCGTTGATCGTGATGGGGCGATCGGGATCCCCAACAGCCTTGACCGTGCAGCCTGCGATCGCGATAACGGCCAGGGACATCATCATGGTTTGAAAGATGGTTTTCATATTATTTTACCTCTATAAGCCCCATGATCCGGGCGATTTGTGAGAACGCGTCTTTTTGGTCGGTCTTGATGAGCGCATTCAGTGTCAGCTTCAGATTATAATCCGGAATGAAGATCTGGAGGAGGATTTTTAGTTGGTCGCTTTGAGGGAGGCTGGCTTGCAACACAGCTTTTTTATATCCGATGAGCTTCTGGCTTTTGGAAAATTTTTGGATCTTTTCTTTCTGGAGCCCGGCAGGAAGATAAGGCAGGAAGATATCAAAAAAGCGGGCCTGGATATTGCCGCCCGGTTCGGGAGCTTCAAGGTCCAGATCGAATAGAGGCTCTTGTCCGGCAGACTGACGGAATGCCAGACTGCCTTTGGTGGTTCCCGTAGCCCCCTCGAGGTTTTGAGGGTCAAGCCATTGCCAATCCTCCAATCCTGTGGCGCCGAAATCCGCGAATAATTCAAGCCGTCCTGCGGGGCCTGTCTGGAAGAGGAAATGCCCCGAGATCCCAGCCCGTGAAGTGCCCTGGGGACGGATACCCTCGAAAATAAAACGGACGGGTTTTTGAAGCGCCAAAAGAAAAAGAGAATCCTGCGACTCCACAGAACTTATTTCCAAAGGGACAGATCCCTGACGAGTTTTAAGATTGCCGGTGATCCCTGTGATGCGGAGTTTGAGATGGCGGTCGAAAGCGACTTTCTCAACACGAAGGGAGCCGTCAAAATATTCCCGGGCGGAATCGTTCATGAGCCGTTCGGTAAGAGCCCGTTCAAATTCAGGAAGGCGGGGGAGGATCCACAGAGCAAGGCCTAGGGTCGCCAAAAGGAAAATGGACGAGATGAATAAGAGATTTTTTTTCTGCATGATTATTTCAATGCAATCCTTCAGGGAAAGCAACTAAGCATTGTAAGAATTGCGGCCGGAGGGACTTGCCCTTGCGCCCAATGCGCAAGGACTACGCTTCCGGAGCTTGACGCTCCGAGATGCGGTTGGTGCCTTCTGAGCCAGCTCAAAAGTGCGATCACCGTAGCGGGCATTCCTTAAGCCCGCACGGTGTCGTACTGAATGATTAAGATTCAGTGCGGCCGGAGGGACTTGAACCCCCAACCCTTTCGGGACAAGATCCTAAGTCTTGCGCGTCTGCCAGTTTCGCCACGGCCGCAGATTCAAAAAATCGGTATGACAAATATTTCAAGAAGGAAAAAGTGCGCCCTGAAGGACTTGAACCTTCGACCCAGTGATTAAGAGTCACTTGCTCTACCAACTGAGCTAAGGGCGCATGTAAGGGATGATCATGACAGGTCCTGAGAAAACGGGGGTTATTCTACTGAAGGAGGAAGAACTTTACAAGAAATTCGAGTTTTTATCATGACCGGACGCTTCAAAAAAATGATTTGGGCGTGTTTGACAAAGCGGACTTTCTTCCCTAGAATACGACGCTCCAACGCTCAAAGTTCTTACCTTTTTAACAAGCGAGTGTAGCATAGTGGTAATGCTCTGCCTTGCCAAGGCAGCTACGAGGGTTCGATTCCCTCCACTCGCTCCATATATCAGACAAGGCGGTTTTTGTGTTACTGAAAAAGAAAGAAACATCCGAAGATCTCTCCCTTACCGAAACCTCGCAGCCCCAAGGTTCTTTGCTTAAGATCAAATTGCAGGACGGCAAGTCCTGCGAGAAGATCCTGACCATTGAGGTTGCGAAGGACCGCATTGCCGAAGAATTGGCTTCGTTCTACAAGGCAATTGCGCCGCGCGCCAAGGTGCCGGGGTTCCGTCCGGGGAAAGTTCCCCAGGATGTGCTGGTCATGCATTATGAAAAAAATGCCAACGACTCCGTCCTGGAAACGCTTCTTTCGGAATCTCTTCCCAAGGCGCTTCGTGAAAAGGACCTGAGCCCTCTTACGACCCCCGAGATCAAGGATATCCAGTTCGATAAAGAGAAGCTTGTTTACAAAGCGCATATCGAGATCCGTCCCAGGGTCAAGCTTTCCAAAGTGACCGGATTGAACGCGAAAAAAGAAAAAGCGATAGTGAAGGCGGAGGATGTTGAGAAGGCTCTCAAGCAAACCCAGGAAATGCATGCTCAGTATAAAGCAGTCGAAGGGCGTGCGGCCAAGATGGGCGATTTCGTGATCACGGATTATGTCTGCACGGTCGAAGGCAAGGAAATGGAAAAGCGCAACGACGATTGGATCGAACTTAAGGAAGAAGAATACCTTAAGGGGTTTTCGGCGCAGCTCGTGGGCGCTAATATCGGCGAAGAAAAAGAAGTCCAGATCTCTTTTCCTCAGGATATGGCGGACAAACGGGCGGCCGGGAAAACGGCGATCTTTAAAATGAAGATCAAGGAGATCAAGGAAAAGACGCTTCCCGCGCTGGATGATGAACTTGCCAAACAAGCCGGGGAGTATAAGGACCTGAACGATCTCAAGCAGAAGCTCACGGCGGATCTCGAAAAACGGAGCGCGGATGAAAAAGAAGCCGCTTTTGAGCGGGAGGTCCTCAGCGAGCTGATCAAGCATAACAAGATCGATATCCCGAACGGGCTTTTGCAGCGACGGGCGGAATATTTGATGGATCAGGCGCGGCAGCGCTTTGTGCAGCAGGGCGGCACGGACGAGCTTTTCAATAAAGAAAAAGAAAAAATGCAGAAAGAGTTCGAATCCGAAGCACGCCGTCAGATCCATGTGGCTTTTCTTCTGGATGAGATCGCGGATGTCCAGAAGATCGGTTCGGACGAGTCGGATCTTGCCAAAAAATACGAGGCCTTGAGCCAGCAGTACCGGCAGCCGAAGGAAACGATCGAAAAATATTACACGGAACACAAGGAAGCGCGGGAAACCCTGATCGACCAGATCCGCAACGAAAAAGTCATTGAATTTTTAAAGCAGAACGCCAAAAAGTAAGAGCGAAAGATCAAAGAGGGAGGTTTTATGAGCTATTTGGTCCCGATGGTGATTGAGACGACCGGAAAAGGGGAGCGCGCGTATGATATTTACTCCCGTCTTCTGAAAGACCGCATTGTTTTTATCGGAACGCCGATCGATGATGTCATCGCCAACCTGATCATCGCCCAGATCCTTTTCCTTAACATGGAAGATCCCGGCAAGGACATTAGCGTCTACATCAATTCTCCGGGCGGTTCCGTGACGGCGGGTCTTGCGATCTATGACACGATGCGTTTCGTGAAGTGCGATGTCGCGACTTATTGCCTGGGGCAGGCTGCCAGCATGGGGTCACTGCTTCTCGCAGCCGGGACCAAGGGAAAACGGTATGCGTTGCCGAACGCCCGCGTCATGATCCATCAGCCGTGGGGCGGTACGCAGGGTACGGCTTCGGATATTCACATTCAAGCCAAGGAGATCCTGAAACTCAAGGATCAGCTCAACAAGATCCTCGCGAACCATACCGGGAAACCGGTCGAGCAGATCGAAAAGGATACGGATCGCGACTATTTTATGTCGGCTGAAGAAGCCAAGAATTATGGTATCGTCGATCAAGTCGTCACAACCCGCATGGAGACCCCAAAATCATGAGCAAACCTACGATCCTTTTAACTCCCGGTCCTACTCCCGTTCCTGAAGTCACGCGAAAGCTGATGGCGGAGCCCATTTTCCACCACCGCACGCCCAAGTATCGCAAGATCTTCGGAGATGTTTCCGAGCGCCTCAAGAAGGTTTTTTTGACGAAGAATCCCGTTTACACCTTTGCCGGTTCCGGGAGCTTGGCGATGGAAGCGGCGCTGGTCAATTTTCATTCTGTCGGCGATAAAGTTCTCATCGGCGAGAACGGAAAATTTGCGGAGAGGTTCACGGCGATCGCCAAGGCGTTCGGTCTGAATCCGATCGTCCTGAAGGTCGCGATCGGGGAAGCGGTTTCGCCTGCTCTGGTCGAGGAAGCCCTTAAGAAAGATCCGGATATCAAATCGGTCTGCGTCCAGCTGTGCGAAACTTCAACCGCGGTGCTGAATGACATCCGGGCCATTGGCGAGATCGTTTCGAAGACCAACGCGATCTTGATCATTGATGCGATCTCCGGCCTTGGAGCGGATCGTTTGGAAACGGACAATTGGCATGTGGATCTTGTGATCGCCGGTTCCCAGAAAGCGCTGATGCTTCCTCCGGGACTTGCGTTCCTGAGCGTTAGCGAAAAAGCCAAGGCGCGCATGGCAACGGCCAAGCTGCCTCGTTATTATTACGACCTGAAATATTATGAAAAGTCTCTGAAAGATAGCGATACTCCGTGGACGCCGGCGCTAACCCTGGTGATCGGGCTTCAAAAAACGCTGGATCTTATCGAACAAGAAGGCATAGAAAATGTTTTCAAGCGCTGCGCCACGAACGCCGCTTTTACGCGCGAGATGCTTCAAAAAATGGGATTGAAACTTTTTTCAAAAGCCCCGTCCTCGACTCTTACGGCAGCTTGTTTGCCCGAGGGAGTGGATGGTGAAAAGTTGACCCAGGTCATGCGCGACGAAAAAGGGATCGCCATGGCGGGCGGGCAAGGCGACCAGATGAAGGGCAAGGTCGTCCGCATTTGCCATATGGGCGCGATCACGAAGCAGGATATTGAAGCCGGCCTCAAAGTGCTGGGTGAGACTCTCAAAGAGATGAAGTCCTCCTCCGGTTCCTCCTGTTGCTGTTGTAAATAGCAACAGGATACGAACCGTTCAGGCCATCATTCCAAAAGAGGAATTATTAAAATGAAAATACTTGTTTCAGACGCGCTCGGGCAAGGGGGAATGGACATCCTCCGGAAAGAAAAAAACATTCAGGTCGATGAGAAGGTCGGATTAAAACCCGACGAGCTTAAAAAGATCATCGGCGAGTATGACGCGATCCTGATCCGCAGCGCCACGAAATTGACGGCCGATATTATCGAAGCCGGCAAGAAGCTTCGCGTCATCGGCCGCGCCGGTGTGGGCGTGGATAATGTGGATCTTGAGGCCGCCACAAAACGCGGCATCATCGTCATGAATACCCCGGAAGGCAACACCATCTCGACGGCGGAGCTCAGCTTTTCAATGCTCATGGCCGTTGCGCGCAATATCCCGCAGGCGGATGCCCATGTGAAAAAAGGCGAATGGAAGCGCAATAAATTCCAGGGCTCTGAGCTCAACGGCAAAACGCTCGGGGTTGTGGGTTTTGGCCGTATCGGCCGAGAGGTCGCCAAACGGGCCAGCGCTTTCAATATGAAAGTCATGGTGTTCGATCCCTTCATTTCCAAGGAAGCGGTGAAGGAATATCCCGTGGAATTCGTGGATGTCCCGACGCTTCTCAAGAACTCGGATTTTATTACCTTCCATACCCCGCTTACGAAGGAAACCAAAAACCTTCTCAACAAGGAGACCTTCAAGCTTTGCAAGAAAGGCATGAGGATCGTCAATTGCGCCCGCGGCGGGATCGTGGATGAAGCGGCCCTGGCCGAGGCCCTCCAGAGCGGACAGATCGCCGGAGCGGCTTTTGATGTTTTTGTGACCGAACCTCCCGCGCCGGACAATCCGCTTCTGAAGCTACCTCAATTCATCTGCACCCCGCATCTTGGCGCCGTGACACAAGAAGCCCAGGAAAATGTGGCGGTGGATGTCGCGATCCAGGTGATCGATGCCTTGAACGATCGCGCGATCAAGAACGCTGTCAATATGCCCAACCTTGATCCCGACACGCTTAAAGGTCTCAAGCCGTGGCTTGTGCTCGCGGAAAAAATCGGGGCGCTTTACCCGCAATTGTTCGACGGAAGCATTAAAAAAGTCGGGATCCGTTATGGAGGCGATCCGGCGCGTTTCAAGACGGCGCCGCTGACGATCGCGATCCTGAAGGGGCTTCTGACGCCTATTTGCGGGGATACCGTGAATTTTGTGAACGCGCCCGCGATGGCTAAAGAACGAGGGATCACCATTTCGGAAGGAACCAGCAACGAGACGACTGATTTTACGAACTTTATCGATGTGGAAGTGGCCCAGGGCAAGGAAACCCACCGTATCATGGGGACGCTTTTTAACCGTGAGCCGCGCATTGTCCGGATCAACGATTTTCTTATCGATCTGGTGCCCGAAGGCTGGGTGCTTTTCGTCAAGAACGACGATCTTCCCGGCGTGGTCGGGACCATCGGGACCGTGCTTGGGAAAAACGGGGTTAACATCGCAGAGATGTCGCTGGGCCGTGTCGGAAAGGGCAAGAAAGCTTATGCCATGACCGCGATCAACACGGATAGCGAAGTGCCGGCCAAGGTGGTGGCGCTTATCAAAAAGAACAAGCTCGTGTTGGATGTGAGGGTCGTTAAATTATGAACCGGATTTTGATCGGAGCGCAGTGGGGCGATGAGGGAAAGGGGAAGGTCATCGACCTTCTTGCCCGCAAAAGCGATGTGATCGTTCGCTATCAGGGTGGTAACAACGCGGGCCATACCATCAAGTTCAACGACCAGAAATTCGTCCTGCATCTGATCCCCTCGGGCATTCTCCAACCGGGAAAGATCTGTGTGATCGGGAATGGGGTGGTGATCGATGCCGAGGCGCTTTTTGACGAGGTAACGCTCCTCGAGAAGGCCGGGATCAAGGTCAAAGGACGGCTCTTTGTCTCCGACCAGGCTCATCTGATCCTTCCTTATCACAAGCTGATGGATAAATTGAAGGAAGAAGCTTGCAAAAAAGGCAAAGCCATTGGTACGACCAAAAAGGGGATCGGACCCTGCTATGCCGACAAGATGGCTCGGGTCGGAATGCGGGTGGGGGACCTCAAGTCGCTTTCTTACTTTAAAGACCGTCTGGCTTATGTCCTGAAGGAGCGGAACGAATTTCTCGGCAAGATGCACGGGGCCTATCCCTTCTCGTTCCGGAAGATCCTCGATCATTTCAAAAAATACCGCACACGGCTTCTTGATTTTGCGCTCGATACGCCCAAATATCTTTTTGACGCGACCAAGGCCGGAAAAGACATTCTTTTCGAAGGCGCTCAAGGGACACTGCTCGATGTCGATCACGGAACCTATCCTTTCGTGACATCCTCCAACGCAACGGTGGGCGGCGCGATCACGGGTTCCGGGATCAGTCCGACCTTTATCGATCGCGTGATCGGAGTGACCAAGGCCTACACCACCCGCGTGGGAGAGGGCCCTTTTCCGACCCAATTCCCGCCGCGGCTTATGAAACTTATTCAAACCAAAGGCGAAGAATTTGGAGCCACGACAGGCCGGCCGCGCCGTTGCGGTTGGTTCGATGCCGTGATCGGGCGGCATGCGGTCCGTATCAACGGGCTCGATGAGCTGGCGATCATGAAACTTGATATATTGTCCGGGCTTCCCGAATTGAAGATCGCGACAGCTTACCGGGTGGGCGGCAAGATCACGAAAGACTACCCGCATGCCATTTTCGAATTCTCAAAAGCCAAGCCGGTCTATGAAACATGGAAAGGCTGGGAAGAGGATATCACCCACTGCCAGCGTTGGAGCCAGCTGCCCGTCAATGCCCGCCGGTACCTGAAACGGATCGAAGCCCTCATGGAAACTCCGATCAAGATCGTCTCAGTCGGCAGCAAACGCAATCAGACTATTTTCCTCTAGGCCCTTTTATGAGTAATCCTGTCCCCCAGCATGTTGCGATCATCATGGATGGCAACGGGCGCTGGGCGAAGAAACAAGGGCTTCTGCGCGTTCAGGGCCACGAAGTAGGCGTCCAACGCGTTGAAGAGATCATCCGGGCCGCGCAGGAAAAAGGGATCCGCTACTTAACCCTCTACGCCTTCTCTAAAGAAAATTGGCGCCGTCCCAAAGAAGAAGTCGAATTTTTAATGGGGCTTCTATCCTCCTACCTGGATAAAAAGATTGATGCTTTGATCAAAAATAACTGCGTTTTTAATGTGATCGGTGAGATCGAGGATCTTGCCGGGATCCTTCAAAAAAAACTCGTTAAGGCTATGGAAGTTTCCAGGAAGAACACGGGGCTCGTCGTGACCTTTGCTTTAAGCTATTCCAGCCGCCGCGAGATCCTGCGGGCCTGTAAAAAGATCGCGGAAGAGACAGCGCGAGGAACGCTTCAGCCCGCCGCGATCACCGAAGAGATCTTTTCCAAAAATCTTTATACGGCCGGAATGCCCGATCCGGAGCTTCTGATCCGCACAAGTGGCGAGATGCGGATCAGCAATTTTCTTCTGTGGCAGATCTCCTATGCCGAGCTTTATGTCACGCAGAAGTTCTGGCCGGAATTCACTCGTGACGAATTCGAAAAAGCCCTCGAAGATTACCGGGGAAGAGAAAGAAGGTTCGGGGACACTTGTGCCACCAGAGGAGGGAAGTCGTGAATCAGCTTGTGAAGCGTATTTTGACCTCCGCTGTTCTTATTTTGCTGGCGCTTGCCGTGATCTTTTTTCTTCCGCACTGGTGTTTTTTTCTCGTGGTCGAAGCGTTCATCCTGATGGGTCTTTGGGAGTTCTTTTCCCTGGCTGAGCAAAAGGGGCTGCTCGTTCACCGCGGGTTTGGCCTCGTGTTTGGCGCTCTTTTGCCGGTTTCCGCATATTTTTCGCTTCAACCCACGAATCTTCTTATGGTTTGTGTTGCGCTTTTTATTTTTCTTTTCAACCGGAAATCTCCGGACAAGACCATTACAAGCGTATCGGTCAGTGTGTTCGGGATCATTTATGTGGCATGGTTCTTCTCTTACCTTATCAAGATCAAACTTCTTCCGGACGGAGCCGCCTGGGTGGCCTATACGATCCTGATCGTCAAGGCAGGAGATATGGCAGCGTATTTTGTCGGCAAAAAATTCGGGAAAACAAAACTTCTGGAGCATGTCAGTCCCAAGAAATCCATAGAGGGCGCCATTGGTCAGATGATGGCGACGATCGCGCTTTCGGTTGGCTCCGTTTTTTATCTCCATGTTTCTCCGATCCATCTTTTGATCCTGGGCGCCGCAGTCGGGGCGCTGGCGCTTTTGGGCGATCTTGCCGAAAGCCTTATCAAACGGGATGCCGGCGTCAAGGATTCCGGAAATATCCCGGGGCTTGGCGGCATGCTGGATGTGATGGACAGTCTTCTTTTTACCATCCCCGTGGTTTATTTTTATCTGACGATGATCCTGGGTGTTGAAAGGGTATGAAATATCTTGCGATCCTCGGCTCCACGGGGTCTGTGGGGGAGAACACCCTTCGCGTGGTTCGCCTTCACCCGGAACGGTTTTCCATAAGAGCTCTCGCTGTTCATAAGAATGTCGAAAAGCTTTACGGGCAGGCCGTGGAGTTCCGTCCCAAAGTTGTTTGTATTTATGATCCGCAAAAGGCCCGCGCGGCGGTTTCAAGATTTAAAAGGATCGGGATCCGTGTCGTAACGGGCGACGAAGGGTTGCAGGAGGTCGCGACGCTTTCCGGGGTCCAGGAAGTGATCTGCGCGATGGTCGGGGCCGTGGGCCTCAAGCCTATCTTTGCCGCGGTGCATGCCAAAAAAACCGTGGCGATCGCGAATAAAGAACCGCTGGTCATGGCGGGAAAACTTCTTCTGGCTGCGGCGCAAAAAGCCGGAGTGGCGGTACTTCCGATCGATAGCGAACATTCCGCGCTCTGGCAATGCCTGGAAAAACAAGATCCAGCTTCTATAAAAAGACTTATCATCACTTCTTCCGGAGGCCCGTTCCGGACAAAAAAAGGATCGCTTGCGAAGATCACGCCCGCGCA
>CAZGCC010000046.1:10851-11495 GCA_964524195.1 uncultured bacterium
TCCGAATTGGGCGATGGGCAGCAAGATCACAGTGGATTCGGCGACCATGATGAATAAGGGTTTGGAAGTGATCGAAGCCGCGAATCTTTTTCACATGCCGGCGGGGAAGATCGAGGTTTTGATCCATCCGGAGGCGATCGTCCATGCGCTGGTCGAGTTTTTGGACGGCTCTCATTTCGCGCATCTCGGAGTGACCGATATGCGGCTTCCGATCCAGTATGCTTTAAGTTATCCCGGACGGTTGGAAGATGCGCTCCCGCGGTTGGATCTGACGCAGCTTCAGGCGCTTCATTTTGAAAAACCGGACCGCAAACGATTCCCGTGTCTGGAGCTCGGCTATACGGCAAGCAAGATCGGAGGCACCATGCCCACGGTGCTTAATGCGGCGAACGAAATTGCGGTGGAAGCTTTTCTGGCCGGTCGCATCGGGTTCCTTGGGATCCCGAGGATCATCGAAAAGACCATGAGCGCGCATCGCTTGGTCCGGAACCCGGCCTTGGCGGATATTTTTGCGGCGGATGCCTGGAGCCGGGAAACTGCAGAGGAAGCCTTGCCCCGTTAGTCCCGTTAGAGCCTTAACCTGATTCGGATTTCTTGCGGGAGTTCTAATTGCTTTTTTGAGGTAAGATTGATTATCCTCGATA
>CAZGCC010000046.1:11650-12030 GCA_964524195.1 uncultured bacterium
GCGCTCGTCGTTTTCGGCGTGCTCATTATTGTGCATGAATTCGGGCATTTCATTGCCTGTCGTATCTCCAAAGTTCGCGTCGAGAAATTTTCAATCGGCTTTGGGCCGGAACTTTTTCATTGGCAGTCCGGGGAAACGCGGTTTTCCATCTCGCTTTTCCCGCTGGGCGGTTTTGTGAGTCCCGCCGGCGACGAGGCCTCCAAGGTCGGATCCGAAGGCCCCAAACCCGGGGATTTTCTTGCCGCGCCCGTTCTTTCAAGGATCTTCATTGTGATCTCCGGTGTGGCGATGAACTACATTCTGGCTTTCCTCGTCTTCTGGGCGGTTTTCATGATAGGCCGTCCTATGCCCGGTACGGTGATAGGTGGTTTTGTAAAAGG
>CAZGCC010000047.1:0-8254 GCA_964524195.1 uncultured bacterium
ATGTCCAGAAAGTGCCGCAAACGATTGCGAGGTTTGGCGGCAAGTATTTAGTCCGTGGCGGAAAGGTAAAGGTCCTTGCGGGCGATTGGGACCCTTCGCGGGTCATTATCGTGGAGTTCGAATCGATGGAAAAGTTCCAGGGTTGGTGGAACTCCGCGGAGTACCGGGCCATTGCTCCGCTGCGTGAACGCAGCGCCAAAACAAACGCGATCGTTGTCGAAGGGGACGCGACATAGATAGTAGTTGCCTAAAAGGAGCGGGCGATAAAGCCTGGATGAAAAGCTTATGAAAATAGTGGTTTTTAACGGAAGTCCGCAGGCGGAAAGAGGGAACACGCATGTCATGGTGGAGGCGTTCCTTGAAGGGGCGCGCGCGGCGGGGGCGGAAACGGAAAATGTATTTCTCGCGCACAAGACGATCCATCACTGCGCCGGATGTTACACCTGCTGGCTTAAAACGCCCGGCAAATGCGCGATCCGGGACGACATGGCGGAGTTGCTTCCCAAGCTGCAGGGCTCCAATCTCGTTGTTTTCGCGACGCCGCTCTATGTGGACAATGTGACAGGCATCATGAAGAACTTCATGGACCGCATGATCCCGGTCGCAGATCCTTATTTTGAAAAGGATGCTGGCGGGGAGTGCCGGCACAAGACCACTGGAAAAGTTCCCAGGATCATGGTGATCTCAAATTGCGGTTTCCCGGAACAAAGCCACTTCCAGGTATTGAGACTTCTTTTCCGGAGGATCGCAAGGAATATGAGCACGGAGCTTGTTGGCGAGATCTACCGCGGCGGCGGGGCCATCTTGAAAGAGAAGTTTGTTTGGATGTGGCTCCTCATTCGTCGTTATAAAGGCCTGCTCCGTAAGGCCGGTGGAGAGGTTGTGAAAAACGGACGAATCTCCGGCAAGCTTCAGGAAGAACTGGAGAAACCCCTCATTCCGGAAGAGCAGTACATTAAAGGCGCCGAGGCTTATTTCAGGAAGACGCTTGAGAAAAAGATCCGTTAAAGATAGGCCGCAAACAACTTCTCGATCCTTTTCAGATTCCCCGGCTCAAGAAGCATCTGGGTGAATTGAGCATAGCAATTAAGATTGCCAATGGCGTTGAGGCTTGCGTCTTCCAGGTGGGCTTGACCCAGCCGTTTATGAAAAGCCTGATTGACGGTTTCTACTTCCTGATAGATCTTTCCGAGATTTTTGAATTCCCAGTCAGGTTTCCCGCCATTTTTTTTGATAAAGAACTGCGCGAGCATATACATCGAAAGAACACGGTAAGAAGTTTCTTCCATGGTCGCGAATGGAAGATGGGTCAGGACAAGAGGGCGCAGCGGATCCATGACGGGGCAGCCGCTTGTGACCATATAGATCCCGAAAAGGGATCGAAGCGCATTTTGAAGCGAGATCTTCTGACGGTAATCCCGCGCTTGGGTTTGTATCGTGACATTGACTTCTTCGTAAGAAATATTCCGTGCGAACTTATCGATGGCAGGGGCCAGATTCAGGGCGATGGGGCAATGAGTGTGCTCCTGGGGGTTTAGGGGGCAGTTGGGACACCGGGAGCAGGCCAATCGGGTCCAGTCCGGATGATTTTCCTGTGGCGGTGATAAAAGAGCCAGGGAATCCGGATCGAGCTCAATGAGGAATTCCTGGTTCCGTCCATCCTGAAAAGATATCGTGTAGTGGAACTTTACGCGATTGTTTGCCATGGGAATTTCTCCAATCCTGAACGGGGACATCATAGCACAGTTGGAAGTCGCAGAGAACTTTAGACAAGAAAAAAGAATAGCTGGAAAAAAAAAGGCAGGTGTTTTAGACTTTCTCGAAGTCGGAAGGCGATCCGTAAAGATGATTTTTTTTAAAAAAGGAGATTCAACCGTGAAAAAGGTTATTGGAACTTTTTGGGTCCTTGGATTTATGGTAATGGGTTTATCTGCTTGCGCCCAAAAGGAGACGCCTGTCCAGGAAGAGGTTGTGGCGAGCGTGCAGCTGCCGGCTCAAAATATTGCAAGCGAAGTCGCGGCAAAAACAGAGACCCTGGCAGGGGCTTTGCAAGAGACTGCGTCGGGGGTTGCGGCTGATGCCGGAGATTCGGTCCTTTTAGTTCAGGATAAGCTGACGGAAGTTGTGGGTGACGCGGGGAAGGTGACGGATTTGGTAGAAGACACTGTGGTCGATGTGATCACCGATGCGGGGGATGTGAAGGAATTTGCCCAAGAGACGGTTGTCGAAACCACACCCGATGGAGATATTCTGGTTGAGTCAGTTCAGGAAGCCGCTGATGTCACCGATGAATATGCGGTTCTTAAGAGCGTCACTTCCGCAACGCAATCGTCAACCCAAGCCGCAATTCGTGAGGGAGATGCCATCGCGGGCGGCGTGGTTGCGGCAGCGCAATCCTCTTCCCAGGTTACCGACAGGGAACAGGGCATTATTGCCGAAGGACTCGAAACGGCCGGAAATGTCACAGAAGAAACCGTGACTGCTGTTCAAACTTCAACTGGCTCAACCACCGATACTGCCGGCGCGGTCGTCCAAGAGTCTGACGAAGAGACGATCCCGGAGCTTCTTGAGACTGAACAGAATCCTGTCTAGGAACAAGAAGATTTGAGTTTTGAAAGAGGGCGGGTTCGATCCCGCCCTCTTTTTTTTGAGCAGGCAGGAAGCCATTGAGTCTTCGGCCCCGGCGGCCGATACTCTCAGTGATGAAGATAGCGACCGCAACTCCTGAAAAACCCAAGGACAAGTCCCATTCTCCATCCAAAAAATTAAAGGTTAATGGGGCTAGCCCTGGCAACCTTTTGTCAGAAGAAAATAGCAGCCAGGACAAGAACCAGCTTCTTTTTGAAGAGTTCCTGAACTATCTTTCCGTGGAGAAGGGGTTGGCGCAGAACACGCTGGATGCTTACTGCCAGGATCTGATGCGTTACGATCTTTTTCTCAAGAAGGAAAAAGTTTCGGATTGGAACAAGGTTTCCAGAACGCATATCCTTAAGTTCCTGAACGCAGAGAGCAAGCGCGGGCTCGAATCCTCTTCGATCGCACGCGGGTTGGTCTCCGTCAAACTATTCCATCGTTTTCTCACCAAGGAGCGCTATGTCCCGGCGGATATCACGAGCGTTCTTGAATCGCCGAAGCTTTGGAAAAAGCTGCCTCATTTTTTGACCTCTCAAGAAATGGATTCTCTCCTCAAAATGCCCGATCTCAAAACGCCGGGAGGGATCCGCGACCTGGCGCTTTTGGAATGTCTTTATGCGACCGGGATGCGGGTGTCGGAGTTGACGGAGCTCACGGTGGAGCATGTCTACCTGGATAACAAATTCATCAAATGCCGGGGCAAGGGCGATAAGGAACGGCTTGTGCCGCTCGGAAGCGTCGCGATCTCAGCCTGTCAGGTCTATCTGGCCAAGGTCCGTTCAAAAATGAAACCTAAAACGGATCACTTTTTTCTCGGCAGGAGGGGGGAAGGTCTATCGAGGCAATTTGTTTGGCAGTTGATCAAAAAATACGCGCGGCTTGCCGGCATCACCAAAGTGATCACGCCACACACCTTTCGTCATTCCTTTGCGACCCATCTTCTGGAACGGGGAGCCGATCTGCGTGTCGTGCAGGAATTGCTTGGCCATTCCGACATTTCTACTACGCAGATCTACACGCATGTCTCCGGAAATCGCCTCAAATCCGTTCACGCCCAGTTCCATCCTCGAGGATAGCTTCAAAGGAGTTAAAGCGCGAATTGTTCCCTCAGGTTTTTCCCAAGCTTCGCGTGTTCCATGGATCTGGGGCAGGTTGTATTCCCGCTTCTGTCTTCATACAAGATATGGTAGAATTCCCGTACGAGGTGATCCCATGAAAAAACTTTTGGCAATATCTGTTTTGGGAGTGTTTTTGTTTTCCGGTGTTCTGTCTCTTTCGTGGGCGGCGGAGGACGAGGCTTCTGCAACGGGGATGAGCGGCTCTCCTGAGGAGTATACGGACCTGGAGAAAACTTTGAAGATGGATCGGATCGATACGCTTGAATCTCGCGTGTCGGATCTGAGCCAGGCCAACAGATTCCTGTCCCAGCGCGTGACGATGCTCGAACGGTCCGTGAATGATCTGAAAGACAAGGTGGACCGTTCTTTTCGATAAACCATGGTGCGTGTAATTGACATTCCGTAGAGCCAAAGCTATACTGCCCGCGCTTTAAGTTTTATTTTTTTTGAACTGGTGACGAGGGCTATCATTGGTTCAAGTTTTGTGAAATGAATAAACACTGGGGTTTTTTATTGTTCTTTAGGCATGATTCCTCCCCCCAACTGTTTTTCAATCGTGGGTTAGATTTTTCACAGGTCCCGTGTTTACAAGGCGCTATCGTCTAGCCTGATCCAGGACGCTGCCCTCTCAAGGCAGAAACACGGGTTTAAATCCCGTTAGCGCTACCATTGTTGTGAGTCATAACGGAGGCGGAAAAAAATGATCGCTCGTTATACGCGCCAGGATATGGCGAAGATCTGGACCGAAGAAAACAAGCTGCAGAAATGGCTCGAGGTGGAGCTGGCTGCGCTGGAAGGTCTTGCTCATTACGGTTATATCCCCAAGGGAGTTCCCGCCAAGGTTCGCGTCCGCGCGAAGTTCGATGTCGAACGCGTCAAAGAGATCGAAAAAGTTGTTAATCACGATGTGATCGCATTCCTGACCAATGTCGCCGAACATGTGGGGCCGGTCGGCCGCTATGTGCATTTTGGCCTGACCTCTTCGGACATTCTGGATACCGGTCTTTCGCTCCAGGTCATGGAAGCCTCGGACATTCTTATTCGCGAACTCGAAAAACTGATCGCGGCGCTTGGCAAAAAAGCCAAAGAACATGCGAATACGCTTATGGTCGGCCGCTCACACGGAGTCCATGCCGAACCGATCACTTTCGGGCTCAAGATGGCGCTTTTTCACGAGGCCTGCAAACGAGGTCTCCAGAGGCTGGAGGCGGCCAAAGAAAATCTCCGTTACGGCAAGATCTCCGGCGCGGTCGGGACTTTCGCCAATGTGGATCCCAAAGTCGAGGCGTTTGTCTGCAAAAAACTCGGGCTGAATCCGGCCCCGGTCTCGACGCAGATCCTTCAGAGGGACCGGCATGCCGAATATCTTTCGGCGCTTGCGATCGTCGGGGGGACCCTCGAACAGCTTGCCACCGAGATCCGAGGTCTTCAGAGGACCGAAACTTTTGAAGTCCAAGAATTTTTTTCCAAAGGCCAGAAGGGCTCGTCGGCCATGCCGCACAAACGGAATCCCATCACTTGCGAGCGGGTAGCGGGTCTTTCGCGCATTCTTCGCGGGAACGCCCTGGCAGGGTTTGAGAATATCGCTTTGTGGCACGAACGGGATATCACGCATTCCTCCGTGGAACGGGTCATTTTCCCGGACAGCACGATCCTTCTGGATTACATGCTGGGGCTTATGCAGAATGTGATCGAAAATCTCGTGGTCAACAAAGACCGCATGCTGAAGAATCTGGAATCAAGCCGTGGGATGGTGTTCTCCCAAGGCTTGCTCTTGAAGCTTGTGGAAAAGGGTCTGACGCGCGAGGAGGGCTACAAGCTCGTTCAGGACGCGGCAAAGAATCTCTGGGAAGATGAAACGGTCTATCTGGAACAAGTGGTCCTGAAGGATGCAAAGATCTTGAAGGTTTTGACGCCCCAGGAGATCCGCGCGGTTTTTAGTTACGACAGGCATCTGAAGAATGTCCCCGTTATTTTAAAGCGCACGGGCATTTTTTCATCTTCAAAATAAGGAATCAAAACATGGCGAACGATCTCGAAAAAGGCGAAGCGATCCTGGAAACGCATTTGCCGCTGCCGCGCGTGGCGGTCGGGAAGGTGCGGGACATTTATAGCGTGAGCGCCGATAAGCTTCTGATCGTGACGACCGACCGGTTGAGCGCTTTTGATGTGGTTCTTCCAAACCCGATCCCGATGAAAGGGAAGGTGCTCAACCAGATCACGCTTTTCTGGCAGGAGCATTTCAAAGATATTATCCCGCAGCATTTGATCGCGGCTGATGTTGACCGGATGGGTTTGCCGACGGATGTTGTAAAAAATTTTCGCCATGAGCTTGAGGGACGATCGGTTCTCGTCAAAAAGGCGGTGCCGCTTGAGATCGAGTGCGTGGTGCGCGGTTATATCACGGGTTCCGGTTGGAAGGATTATTTGAAGACGGGGAAGGTTTGCGGGCACACACTGCCGTCGGGTCTGAAACAATGCCAAAAATTCCAGGAGCCGCTTTTTACGCCGTCCACGAAGGCGAAGGTCGGACATGACATCAACATTGATTTCAGCGAAGCGATCCGGATCGCGGGAAAAGATATCGCCCAGCAGGCGAAGGACCTTTCTATCCTTCTCTATAAGAAGGGCCAGGAATACGCGGCATCCAAGGGGATCATCATTGCCGATACCAAGTTCGAGTTCGGAATCCATGACGGAAAATTGATGCTGATCGACGAGATCCTGACGCCGGACAGTTCCCGTTTTTGGCCTGCGGATCAATACGAGACAGGGCATGACCAGCCGAGCTTTGACAAGCAGATCGTGCGGAATTATCTTGAGACGCTCGAGTGGGAAAAACGGCCGCCGGCGCCGGAGCTTCCTCTTGAGATCATCGAAAAGACCACGGCGGCTTATTGCGAAATTTACAAGCGGTTATCCGGTAAAGAGATCCGGGACCCCAAGTAGGAGAGACCATGAAATTCAAAGCGAGAATTCATACAAGTCTGAAGAAATCGGTGCTGGATCCGCAGGGACAGACGACGCTTCACGCGCTCGGGTCCATGGGATTCAAGGAAGCCGAGAATTTGAGGATCGGAAAATATTTTGAGCTGGGGATTGAAGCGGAAACCCGCGCGAAGGCGGAGGAATCGATCCATGCTATGTGCGACAAACTGCTCCATAATCCGGTGATCGAAGAGTATTCGTTTGAAATGCAAGAGTTGCCATCCTAGTTAAAATATCGGGGAATGTGGAGCGGGGAACGGAAAAGTTTTGATGTCCGGCGTTTCCCGTTCATCGTTCCACGAAGAGGAAGCCATGAAAGCCGCGGTCATAGTGTTTCCGGGTTCTAATTGCGATACGGATTGTTTTCACGCGCTTCGCGATGTCGTGAAAGTGCCTGTCGAATATATCTGGCATAAGGAGCGGAACCTTCCCAAGGTGGATCTGGTGGTCATCCCCGGCGGTTTCAGCTACGGCGATTATCTCCGGACGGGCGCGATCGCACGGTTCTCTCCTGTTATGGAATCAGTGATCCAGCACGCCAACGACGGCCGCGCCGTGATCGGGATCTGCAACGGGTTCCAGATCCTTTTGGAGGCTGGGCTCCTGCCGGGAGCGATGCTCCGGAACAAAACGCTGGAATTCATCTGCAAGCATGCCTGGATCCGCACGGAAGAGAATCTCACGATCTTCACCGGCCAGATGGAACCCGGCGAGACGCTCTGTGTCCCCATCGCGCACGGCGAGGGGAATTATTATTGCGATGACGATACGCTGAAATCCCTTCACGACAATTCCCAGGTCATTTTCCGCTATTCGTCCGAGGAGGGACAAACCGGAGAAGCCTTCAACCCGAACGGGTCGAAAGACCACATTGCGGGGATCGTGAACAAGAAAAAAAATGTTTTGGGTATGATGCCGCATCCGGAGCGGTCAAGCGAGGACATCCTCGGCTCTTCGGACGGACGCAAGGTCTTCGAAAGTATTTTAAACGCACTGGACTGAATTATGCCGGCACTGGAATCGACAACACCTGTTACTGACGAACTGATCGCGGCGCACGGGATCACGACGGAGGAATATCAGCATATCCGCGACATCCTGGGCCGGGACCCCAACATCACGGAGCTTGGAATGTTCAGCGTGATGTGGAGCGAGCATTGTTCGTACAAGAATTCCAAGCCTATCCTCAAGCTTTTCTCCAAGATGAACGCCGCGCTAAGGGATCAGAGCGCGCTTCTGGTCAAGCCGGGCGAAGAGAATGCGGGGATCATTGATATCGGTGACGGCCTCGCGGTCTGTTTCAAGATCGAAAGCCACAATCATCCTTCCGCCATTGAGCCCTTCCAGGGCGCGGCGACGGGCGTTGGCGGGATCCTTCGCGATATTTTCACGATGGGCGCGCGGCCGATCCTTCTGATGAATTCTCTGCGGTTCGGCGACCTGGCCCAACCGGTCAGTCAGAGGCTTTTCCGGGGAGTGGTGGCGGGTATCGCGCACTATGGTAACTGTATGGG
>CAZGCC010000047.1:8354-11995 GCA_964524195.1 uncultured bacterium
GATCCTTTTATGGAAAAACTTTTGATGGAGGCGTGTCTTGAGCTTCTGAAGACCGATGCGCTGGTGGGGATGCAGGATATGGGCGCGGCGGGATTGACCTGTGCGGGCTGTGAGACCGCTTCGCGCGCAAGTACGGGAGTGGAGATCGACCTTGCGAAAGTGCCGCGGCGAGAGACCGGCATGATCCCGTACGAAGTTCTTCTTTCAGAATCGCAGGAGCGGATGCTTGTGATCGTCAAGAAGGGGAAAGAAAAGGCGGTCGAGGATATTTTTGAGAAATGGGACCTTCATGCTGTGAAGATCGGAGAGGTCACCAAGGGCGACAAATATCGCGTGCTTGATTCCGGGAAAATGGCCGCCGAGATCCCGGCAAAGGCACTAGCGGATGATGGGCCGATCTATAAACGCGAAGAAGAAAAACCCGCCTATCTTGAAGATGCTCAGAAGCTGGATCTTTCGAAGATTCGGGAGCCCCAGGATTTCAGGGCCGTTCTTATGCGGTTGCTCGCGTATCCTTCAATTGCTTCCAAGGCCTGGGTTTGGCAGCAGTATGACCACATGGTCCGGACGGACACCGTTTTTTATCCGGGACATGATGCGGCGCTTATTCGCGTCAAAGGAACTCAGAAGGGGATCGCGGTCTCGACCGACTGCAACAGTCTCTATGCTTATCTCGATCCACTCGAAGGCGGAAAGATCGCCGTCGCGGAAGCTGCGCGTAATGTGGTGTGTTCGGGTGCCCGTTTGATCGGCGTTACCAACTGTCTTAATTTCGGGAATCCCATGAAGCCTGAGATCTTCTGGCAATTCCATAACGCGGTGTCCGGGATCATTGAGTCCTGTACGGCGCTGGAGGTTCCGGTCACGGGCGGAAATGTCAGCTTCTACAATGAGAGCCCGCAAGGCGCGATCTATCCGACGCCCACGATCGGAATGGTCGGTCTTCTGGAAAATATCGAAAAACGGGTTCCTTCGTCTTTCCAGAACGAGGGCGATATTGTTTTTCTCGCGGGAGATACTTTTAACGAGATCGGCGGGAGCCATTACTTGATGATCGAGCACGGTTTGAAACAGGGCTTGCCGCCGCGGCTCGATCTGAAGCGTGAAAAAGCGCTTCAGACCTTCATGCTTGCCGCTGCGGATGAAAAAAAGCTTGTTTCTTGCCATGATCTTTCCGAAGGGGGGCTTGCGGTGGCTCTTGCGGAATGCTGCTTAAAAAATCCGGCGGGTCTCGGCGTCGAAGTGAAAAGTCTTTCGGATATCCGCAAAATCCAGGCGGGTCTTCGCGATGATGCGATTTATTTTGGAGAAAGCCAATCTCGTGTGGTTATTTCGGTCAGACCTGAACACCAAAAGGATGTCAGGAATCTCGCGAAGAAGCAGGGCGTTGCGCTTTATGAGATTGGTCAGGTACGTGGGGATGCTCTTGTTCTCGAGGGCCGGATCCATTTGCCGGTTCTTGAAATGAAAGACCTTTTTGAAAACAGGATCCCGAAGATCATGGAGCGTCAATAATGGGCGGCGAAAACATCAAGCATCATTGCGGTGTTTTTGGTATCTTCAATCATCCCCATGCCGCGCGTATCACCCAATTGGGCCTTTTTGCGCTTCAGCACCGTGGGGAAGAAGCGGCGGGTATTTGCACGAGCGACAACTCCGATCTTTATCTTGTTAAAAAAACAGGCTTGGTCGGAGACGCTTTTGATGAAGCTTCTTTTGCCCAGCTTCCGGGGAAGAGCGCTATCGGACATGTCCGCTATTCCACGACGGGATCCTCCACGCTTCTGAATGCTCAACCCTATAAGGTGGATTATTCCCGCGGTCAGATCGCGATCGCCCATAACGGGAATCTCGTGAATGCCCAGATCTTGCGCGCGGAGCTTGAGGCCTATGGCTCCATTTTTGGAAGCACGATCGATTCCGAAGTTTTTGTGCATATGATCGCCAAACCGGCCTACCGTTCCCATGAAGAAGGTGTGATCGGAGCGACCAAGCGCGCCAAAGGCGCGTTCAGCCTGGTGCTTCTGACCGAGGACCATTTGTTCGGCGTTCGTGACCCGCACGGTTTCCGTCCTCTGTGTCTTGGGAAGCTGGGTCAAAGTTTTGTGCTTGCGTCCGAGACCTGCGCGTTCGATCTGATCGAGGCGGAATTTATTCGTGAGATCGAACCGGGAGAGGTCGTAGTGATCGACAATAAGGGGCTTCGGAGTCACTTCCCCTTCAAAGATGAAAAGATCGCCAAAGCGCAGTGCATTTTTGAACATGTTTATTTCGCGCGTCCGGATTCAACTATTTTCAATGATAATGTTGCTTTCGTGCGTGAGCGACTGGGGCGCCAGCTTGCCAAGGAGCATCCCGTGGATGCGGATATCGTGATCCCAGTGCCGGATTCGGGAAGTTTTGCCGCCATGGGTTATTCCCGCGAATCCGGGATCCCGCTTGCGCATGGTTTTGTGCGAAATCACTATATCGGGCGCACTTTTATCAGTCCTTCCGAAGCAGGCCGTTCCCTCAAGGTGAAGATCAAACTCAATCCGATCCGTCAGATCGTGGACGGCAAGCGCGTGATCGTAGTCGATGATTCCATTGTCCGCGGGAATACGGCCAAAAGCCGCGTCAAACTTTTAAGAAGCTCAGGGGCCAAGGAAGTGCATATGCGGATCAGCTGTCCGCCGCATATCTCGCCTTGTTTTTATGGGATTGATTTCCCATCCAAAAAAGAGCTTCTGGCGGCCAATAAAAATCTCGAGGAGATCAAAAAATTTCTTGGTGTTGACACACTGGGCTATCTCAGCACGGCAGGGATGCTTGGCGCGACTTCGCAAGACCCGAAAGATTTTTGCGCGGCATGCTTTACCGGGAAATATCCGACCAAGATCTATGACGCCGATGATAAATATAAATTAGAGCACAAAAAGAATTGCTGCAGAATATGAGCGCCTGGACCTATGAAAAAGCCGGAGTCCCGCATCTGAAGGGGGATCCTTCGTACAACCGGAAGATCGCGGGATGGATCCGCTTGACCCGTGTTCCGGGTGTTTGTGGAGACACGCTTGGATTTGCTTCGCTTTTTGATCTCCGGAAGACCGGCATCAGAGATCCTCTGCTCGTAGCCTCGACCGACGGTGTCGGGACCAAACTGGAACTTGCTCGTCTCATCGGAAAGCATGATACGATCGGGATCGATCTCGTGGCCATGTGCGTCAACGATCTCATCACCTCCGGCGCGCGGCCGCTTTTTTTTCTCGATTATTATGCCTCCGGAAAATTTCAAACCAAAGTGATCGGAGAAGTCCTTAAAGGTGTTACCGAGGGTTGTCGTCAGGCCGGTTGTGCGCTTGTGGGCGGCGAAACGGCGATCATGCCGGGGTTTTATACGGACAGGAAGACAACGCTTGCCGCACAATACGATGTCGCGGGATTTTCCGTGGGCGCGGTGGACCGCAAAAAGGTCGTGACGGGAAAAAAGATCAAGGCCGGCGATGTTGTCCTTGGGATCCAATCTTCTGGGTTCCATTCGAATGGGTACTCGCTGATCCGTAAGATATTCTCCGGAAAGCAGCTGGCAGGGTCTGTGGGGCGAAGGCTTTTGACCCCGACCATCATTTATGTAAAACCTATTCTGGCGCTTGTGGAAAAAA
>CAZGCC010000048.1:0-288 GCA_964524195.1 uncultured bacterium
CGACGGCCGGCACCGAGGCATCAGGAACGGGATGCATGAAGTTCATGATGAACGGGGCGCTCACGGTCGGAACTTCCGATGGCGCCAATATCGAGATCGCCGAAGAAGTCGGGGAGGAGAATATCTTTTCATTTGGCCTCAAAGCCCAGGAAGTCCAGGAGCTGAAGAATCGGGGTTATGATCCCGGGTTTTTTATCGAACGGTCGCCGCGTCTCAAAGAGATCTTCAATATGATCCGCAATAATTTCTTCTCGCCCATGGAGCCGGGGATCTTTGACTCGCTGGTCA
>CAZGCC010000048.1:502-11601 GCA_964524195.1 uncultured bacterium
TCTCGATCTCCGATCCTTTTCTGGTTTGCGCGGATTTCGAAGCGTATTGCGCGGCCCAGGACCGGATCTCGGAAGAATACCAGGACCCGGATCTTTGGACGGAGAAAGCCATTATGAATGTGGCGAAGTCGGGGAAGTTCTCAAGCGACCGGACCATCGCCGAATACTGCCGGGATATCTGGAATGTCCCGGTAAGCCGGGCCTCCTAAAGGTTCACTTCTCTTTTTCTGACGGAGGCAAAATATACCATTCCTGGTCCCTGCCCCAGATAGGCCGTATTCCCACCACGCTGAAGACAAGTTCCACGCTTGAAACTTTTCGCGCCGTGGCTCGGACCTCCCGGAATTGAGGGGAGAGAACGAAATGCGCCAAGCTGCGCAGGATCGCCGAAATAACAAAAAGCGCACAGATGCTCGATCCATTTAAAAGGGGAAGCCGTTCGGCCAGATAGCCCCCCAATCCCGCGCCGAGGAAAATAGCCAAGCCGTTGATGAAGCTGAAATAGCTCAGACACCGGACTCTCTTGCCCGGGCTGACGGCATCATAGATGAAATTGAGCGTGCACAGGTTGAATCCTCCCCAAACGAATCCCGCGAAGATCTCGATCGCGAAAAGATAGAAAATATTCGACGAAAAAAGCCAGAGCAGGGGGATCAGGGGAATAAAAATGCTGGTGGTTTTGAGAACGCTTGCGTTTCCGACCAGGTCGGCATGCCGTCCCCAGATCGGAAAAGAGATCAGGCTCGCGATCACGGCGCCCATGTGGATGAACATATAGGTCAGATAGCTGAAGTGAAGGTCCCGAAGCATGTAGACGCTGAAAAAAGGGGCCGCAAGGTTCGTGGCAAAGGTGATGCTTGCGACATAAAGCACGAACTTCACGAAATTGCTTTTCCGGAACTGCCGCAGGAACATAAAAAAAGTGAAATGATCCGTGCGCTTTTTTTGATAAGGAAGGTCCTGCATGCCGGCCATAAGCCGAGCTGAAATAAAGCGGGATGCGGCCGCGATGGCGAAGAGGATGCAAAATCCCCAAGCAGTGGAAAGTATGTTGCAGGCATTGAGCCAAACTCCTCCCAGGATCGTGGCGGCGACTCCCGAGAGACCCACGATCTTGGAGCGCCAGCCAAAATATTTCCCCCGGTCCTCGGGCACGAGATAATCGCTGGCCAAACTTCCCCAGACCGTTCCGATGAGGTTGCCCATGACCCGGAAAAATGCGACCAGCGCGATCAGGGCGGCAATGCGGCCCGGAAATATCCAGACAGGAAGGATCGCCAGGGGAATTAGAAAAAAAGCCTGCAGGGTCGACGCCTTCGCCAGGAAACGGAGACGGCTTCCCAGGATGGTCACAAGCCCGGAGGCCAGGAATTGGGAAAACGAGCCCCACAAATGGGGAATGGCGACCAAAAGGCCGATCTCAAAGGAGGTAGCTCCCAGGAAAAGTCCGAGAGGGATGAGGTACTCGTCTGTGATGGCGAGCATCACGGATGCCGCGATCCCTTCCTTCCAGGAAATATCCAGGCTTTTCCGGAAGGGATTGTGTGAGAACAGATCCTGTAGTTTGAGCATAAAAAAACCGGCTAGCACTCCTTTTTTTAATCATTTTATGAATAATCGGGCTATAATGATACATCGATATTTGGGGGAGAAAGATGAGCCGCAATAGGGTAAAACGCAGAAAAATACGGCACCATCCCAAGAGCTTTCAAGTGTCCCCGGGCGAAGTGTATGTTTTGAGCGCTGTTTTTAACGCCATTCGTGATGGGGTCGTGACGGCAGATATCAAGACCGGCAAGATCGTTAGCGTCAATCCCGGGGCATGTCGGCTTTTCGGTTATTCTTCAAAGGAATTTCTCTCCAGGAATATTTCCAATCTTCATCCCTCCGCAGAATTTCAGAAAGTCTCGCGGCTTTTTCAGGCACAAACCCTCCCAAAAAAGAAACTCGCTTCCGATGTTCCGTGCGTCAAAAAAAACGGAACAGTTTTTTTCGCGGATATCACGACGAATCCCGTTCTCTTGGGCAACCGCCGGTGTCTTGTGGGGTTGTTTCGCGATATTACCGGACGAAAACGGGCGTTGGAGGATCTACGGGACAGTGAAGCACAGTACAGAAAGCTCTTTGAGAGTTCTCACGACGCCATGATGACCTTGGCGCCTCCTTCCTGGAAGTTTACCTCTGTCAATCCTGCGATGGTCCGGATGTTTAGGACCAAAAACAAGACGGAGCTTTTTTCCCATAGGCCGTGGGTCCTGTCTCCCAAGCGGCAGCCAGACGGGCGTCTTTCTACTGAGAAGAGCAGGGAGATGATCCGGAAGGCGGTGGTGAAAGGCGCCCACTTTTTCGAGTGGACGCATAAGAGAATTAATGGAGAGTTGTTTCCCACTGAAGTGCTTTTGACAAGAGTAGAGAAGAAAAAGGGAGTATTCCTTCAGGCAACGGTCAGGGAAATCACGATGCGGAAGCGTGCGGAGGCAGCGCTTACCCAGCGTGAGGCCTCACTAACCGCTATTATTGAAAATCAGCCAGGAATTACATGGCTAAAAGACAACAGAGGCAGGTTTCTGGTCGTAAACCGGGCATTCGCGAAAGCTTGTGGTATGGGAACTCCCGAGCGTCTTGCAGGCAAAACCGATCTTGATATTTGGCCTCCGAAGCTTGCCAGAAAATACCGGGCAGATGATCGCCGAGTCATGAGACAGCGGAAGTCTTTCTCGGTTGAAGAGCCGGTTTTGGTTCAGCGTGTTCAGAAATGGCATGAGACATTTAAAACAGCTGTTTTTGATAACGAGGGCAGGGTGATCGGAACAGCGGGTTACGGCCAGGATATCACCGAACGCAAACAGGCGGAGAAGGCGCTTGAGGAAAGCGAAGAGCGGTTTCGGCTGATGCTGGATAATTCCTTGGATGTCCTTTATCGACGAAATCTCCGGAGCGGGCAGTATGATTTTTTCAGTCCCGGGGTCAAGCGGATGACCGGTTATTCGCCGGCGGAATTGGTTGGCAAGAAGCTGGATTTTGTTCTGAGCCGCGTCCATCCCAATGACCTGAAAGCAGGAAAACGAATTCTTGAAAAAGCGAGAAAAGGCGAGCTTGAACACGGAATCGTTAATTATCGATTCAAGGGGAAAAACGGAGCTTTTCGATGGCTTTCGGATCGTTTTACGGTCGTGAACGGTCAGGACGGTCGGCCTCTTTACTGGGTCGGGGTCTCCCGCGATATTACCGATTACAAAAAAAACGAGCATGACCTTCAGGCTTCGGAGATCCGCTTCCGCAGGTTGTTTGAAACCGCAAAGGACGGCATTTTGATCCTGAACAAGGATACGGGACAGATCGATGAGGTCAATCCCTTCCTGACCCGCCTTTTAGGCTATTCCCGGGAAGCGTTGCTTGGGAAAAAGGTCTGGGAAATAGGGGCTTTTAAAAACATCCTGAAAAGCCAGAAAGCTTTTAAACGGCTTCAGGAGGAAAAATATATCCGTTTCGAAGATATGCCTCTTCAAACAAAAAAAGGCGATCTTGTCCCGGTAGAATTTGTCAGCAATGTTTACCAGATCGATGGCTCGGAAGTTATTCAGTGCAACATTCGCGATATTTCTGCGAGGAAACGATCCGAGAAAGATCTCCGGCTGGCGCATTTTTCGATCGATAGAGCCAACGATGCCATCTACTGGATAGGCCCCGATGGACCCTTCGTTTATGTTAACGAAGCCGCTTGCCGTTTAATGGGCTATTCCAGAAAGGAAATGCTTTCGATGAGCGTTTCGGATCTGGATCCCGGGTTCCCAGTTTCAAAATGGCCGATCCATTTCGGGGAACTTCGCAAAAAGAAGAGCCTGACCTTTGAATCCTTCCACAAAACGAGATCGGGAAAACTCGTCCCTGTTGAGATCCGTGCGAATTATCTTAATTTCGAAGGAAAGGAATATAACTTTGCCTTCGCAAAAGACATCACGGGGCGCAAGGAGGTCGAACGCGAGCTTAAGGAAACAAAAGAGAGGCTGGAGTATGTGTTAGGAGCGACGAATACCGGGGTCGATGTGATCGATAAGGATTTTAACCTCCGCTATGTGGATCCGGCCTGGAAGAAAAAATATGGTGATTATGAAGGGGAAAAATGCCACCAGTACTTTATGGGGCGAAAAACCATGTGCCCTGGCTGCGGGATACCTCAAGCTTTGAAGACGCACAAGACGACTGTGACCGAAGAGGTGCTTGTTCGCGAGAACAACCGGGTCGTTGAGGTCCATACCATTCCGTTCAAGAACGAAGCGGGAGAGTGGCTGGTAGCGGAATTTAATGTGGATATCACAGCGCGAAAAAAGATCGCTGAAACACTGAGTGAAAACCGGCGCCAGCTCCGGGAGATCATTGATACGGTGCCGCATATGATCTTTGCCAAGGACCGGCAGGGCCGTTTCCTCCTTGTAAACGAAGCGGTGGCTTGCATGTACGGCAAGAAAGCGGAAGAATTGATCGGGACCCGGATCGAAGCGGTTCATCCCGTGCGTCAGGAGGTGGCCAGCTATTTAAAGACAAGTCGCAAGGTTTTTTCGTCCGGGAAGCCGATGGTTACAACAGACGAATCTTTTACGGACAAGGACGGATGCAAGCATGCTCTCGAAACCATCAGGATCCCTTTTAAGATGGCCGGGGTCAAGGATACGGTGATCCTCGGGGTTTCGGTCGACATGACGGCGCAAAAAAAAGTCGAGGATTTCCGTAATGATGTGGTTCGGACCATCTCGCATGAGCTGCGAACTCCGCTTTCGATCGAAAAAGGCGCTGTAGCCCTTCTTCTTGATGGTCTGGCCGGAACGATCAACCCAAAGCAAAAAGAACTTCTTGTCATGGTTTTGAATAACATAGATCGTCTCTCGCGGCTCATTGATGATCTTCTGGATATTTCCAGGATCGAGTCGGGAAAATTGAGGCTCCAGAGAAAGAACGAAGATCTTGGCGAGATCGTCCGCAGCGTTATTTTTGAGTACAAGAATAAAGCATTAACCAAAAGTCTTGAGTTGAAGATGAGTTTGCCCGAGGAGGAAGCGTCGATCTTTGCGGACAGGGACAAGATCTTTCAAGTGATCGGTAATCTGATCGACAATGCCCTGAAGTTCACGACCCGGGGATCCATAGAGGTTTCGGTAAAGGTCTTTGCGCACGAAGTGGAGTGTAGTGTGCAGGATACGGGGGCTGGAATGAGTGAGGAGAATCTGGGAAAAGTTTTTCAAAAGTTCCACCAGTTCTCCCGTTTGCCCGGAGCGGGCGAGAAAGGATTGGGCCTCGGGTTGGCGATCTCTAAAGGGTCTATTGAGGCGCATGGAGGAAAGATCTGGGTACAAAGCCATCCGGGGAGGGGGACTCGCGTGACATTTGTTTTGCCCCATAAGTGTCTGGATGAAAATCTCCCAAAGAAAGGGGTGTAGTATCATGCAAGCGATCAAAAAAAAGATCCTCTTTGTCGAAGATGAGCCGGATCAGCGTACGATTGTTCGTATGAGAGTTGAGACGGGTGGGTTTGAATTTGTGGAGGCTGAAAACGGCAAAGAGGGGCTCAAAAAGGCCGTGAGCGAAAAACCCGATCTGATCTTGATGGATATCATCATGCCGGGCATGGACGGTCTGGAGGTTTGCCGGAGGCTTCGGGAAGATCCGAAAACGGCTTCAATTCCCATTATCGCCACTACCGCCGCGGGGATCGAGGACCTGGAGCGCCAGTGCTATTCTGCCGGAGTGAATGATTGTGTTCGAAAACCCTATGAGGCCGCGGATCTTCTGAAAAAGATCCGGCATTTGCTTGAAAAGTAGCGGCTTTTCGCGAATGCGTCGTCCCGTTTCCACGATCGTCTGGCTCCGCCGGAACTTTCGCGTTGAGGGCAATCTTTCCCTGAAAGCTGCCACAGATCGTGGCGATCCCGTCATTCCGGTCTTCATTCTTGAGGAGAAACCTTTGATGGGGAGCGCCGCCCGGTGGTGGCTCGCGCATTCCCTGCGGGATCTCCAGAAGAGTCTTCGGAATCGAGGTTCGCGTCTTATCCTGAGAAAAGGGGATCCTCAGAAAGTTCTTGAGAGCCTCATCAAGGAGACGGGGGCGCGATTTTTTGGGACAAGAGCTATGAACCGGCGCAGAGAGCGGTCGATGAAAAGATCCGGTTCCTGCTCCGTTCCCGGGGGATTTTTTGTGAAACGGTCAATGACGCTCTGCTTTTTAACCCCGCGAGGATCGTCAACAAGCAGGGAACTCCTTTTAAAGTTTTTACTCCTTTCTGGAATCATTGTCTTTCCCTGGAAGATCCGGCGGTGCCCGTGAAACTTCCGGCCAGGTTTTCGGCTCCGGCCGTTTGGCCTCGTTCAGAAAAAATCGAAAGTGCAGGTCTGGATCCGCGCGGAAAATGGGCCGCAAAGATGGAGTCATTCTGGAAGCCCGGGGCTACGGGGGCTTTGACCTCTTTGAGAAAGTTTTTGAGCGCCGGGGTTGAAGAATATCCTCTTGGACGCGATCATCTGGCGGAGGAGGGAACCTCGAAACTTTCGCCGCATCTTCATTTCGGAGAGGTGAGTGCGCGCCAGGTTTGGCATGAAGCGCGCCGGAATGCGGTCTCAAACCGCCGGCGGGGGATGGCGCGAGCCTCCGAGGCCTTCCTACGGCAGATCGTATGGCGGGAGTTCGCGCATTATCAGCTGTTCCATTTTCCGGAGACGGTCTCGGTGCCGCTTCGCAAAGAATTTTCAGGTTTCTCGTGGAAAAAAGACGCACGGTTGCTGTGTGCGTGGCAAAAAGGAGAAACGGGATATCCCGTCGTGGACGCCGGCATGCGCCAGCTTTGGAGAACGGGGTGGATGCATAACCGGGCGCGGATGATCGTCGCGTCGTTCCTGGTCAAAGACCTCCTGATCGATTGGCGCGAGGGCGCGGCGTGGTTCCTGGAGACGCTGGTCGATGCGGATCTTGCCAATAACACCTTCGGGTGGCAATGGGTCGCGGGTTGCGGAGCGGATGCCGCTCCTTATTTCCGCATCTTCAATCCCGTGTTGCAGGGGGAAAAGTTCGATCCTGCGGGAGCTTATGTCCGTCGCTGGGTTCCGGAGCTTTCCAGGGTTCCCGCGCGATACATCCATGCGCCATGGCAGGCTCCCTCAGAGATACTGGCAAGGGCCGGTGTCCGGCTTGGGAAAAACTATCCGGCGCCGGTCGTAGATCATGACGCGGCGCGCAAGCGGGCTCTCTTTGTTTATTCCCGAATGAGGAAAAAAGGATAAAAATTTTGTGTCGCGCTTGGGGCAGGACAAGCTTAGAATAACGGTCCTTCTCATCGGGATCTCTCAGAAAAGGAATTTGAACCGTGAAATCATTGAATAGCAAGCAGATCATTGACGCTTTGGCCAAGATCAGCGATGCGATGACCTCGGATCTTTATCTGGAGGAGATCCTGAAATTGATCGTCACGGTGACGGCCGAGACCATGCATTCCAAGATCTGTTCGCTCATGCTTCTTGATAAGACCACAGGCGAACTTGCCGTCAAGGCGACCCAGTCTGTCAGTGAATTTTACAATAAAAAGCCCAACGCGAAACTTGGGGAGGGGATCGCGGGACGCGTGGCGCAGCAGGGAAAGCCCATCACGGTATTGGATGTTCGTAAGGATCCGCGCTACCTCAATCAGGCGATCGCCAGGAAAGAAAATCTCTGCTCTCTTCTCAGCGTGCCGCTTACCTTCAAAGGGGCCGTTATCGGGGCTTTGAACTGCTACACCATCAAGCCGCATCGCTTCAGTCCAAGTGAGATCCTCGTTATCCGGTCGATCGCGAATCAGGCCGCGATCGTCATCGAAAATTTCAGGTTGGTTGTGGAATCGCAGGTGATGCAGGAAGAACTGGAATCTCGGAAGGCGATCGAACGCGCCAAGGGAATTTTGATGAAGAGAGAGAACCTGAGCGAGCAGGGAGCTTACAAGCTGATCCAGAAATACAGCATGGACAAGCGGAAAAGTATGCGGGAGGTTTCGGAAGCGATCCTGCTGAGCGCCGAAATGCAGCGATTTTCCTCCGGCAGGGAATAAAGATTCGGCGTTGAACCCCGGAGTTTCTGTGTTATAATTTCGCGCTGAACACAACGAGAGTGTTTGGCCGAAAGAAAGCGAAGCGGCGTTCCGGGAATATCCGGTGTTTCGTTCGATCTTGAGGTAAGGATAAAGGCGTCCTTTTTGGCGTGAAGTTTCCGCTGAAAAGGATTTTTTTTTGCAAAAAAACGGTCCGTTGCCGGGCCGCGCAGGAAGCGGAGACATTTGGGTTCTTCAAACATCCAACAAGGGGTAAAAAAATGGCAAAAACAGGGGAGAATTTGGTAGAAAAAGAGATCAATGCGTTCATGAAAAAAGTGATCGCCCGCAATCCCGGCGAAAAGGAATTCCATCAAGCGGTCCGTGAAGTCGTGGAATCCGTCACGCCTTTTATCGAAAAAAATCCTAAATATAAAAGCGCGAAGGTCCTGGAGCGGATGGTCGAGCCGGAGCGCGTGATCATGTTCCGTGTTCCCTGGTTGGATGACAAGGGGGAGATGCAGGTCAATCGCGGGTTCCGTATCGAGATGAATAGCGCCATCGGTCCCTACAAGGGCGGTCTTCGTCTTCACCCGAGCGTTAATCTCGGCATTTTGAAGTTCCTGGCGTTCGAGCAAGTATTCAAGAACAGTCTCACCACGCTCCCCATGGGCGGCGGCAAGGGCGGTTCGGATTTTGATCCTAAGGGGAAATCCGATAACGAAGTCATGAAGTTCTGCCAGAGTTTCATGCTGGAGCTTTCCCGTCATATCGGACCGGACACGGATGTCCCGGCTGGGGATATCGGCGTGGGCGGCCGCGAGATCGGGTACATGTTCGGCCAGTACAAGAGGATCCGTAATGAATTTACGGGGGTTCTCACCGGGAAGGGGCTCAACTGGGGCGGCAGCTTGATTCGTCCGGAAGCCACGGGGTATGGCTGCGTCTATTTTGTGCAGGAAATGTTGAAGACCCGGAAAATGTCGCTGGCCGGGAAGGTCTGCACCGTTTCCGGTTCCGGAAATGTCGCGCAGTACACGGTGGAAAAATTGAACGAGCTTGGCGCGAAGGTCGTCACCTTGTCGGATTCCGAAGGGACTATTTACGACAAGAAGGGGATCGACGCGAAGAAACTCAAGTTCGTGATGGAGCTGAAGAATGTCCGGCGCGGCCGCATCAAGGAATGCGCCCAAGAATTCGGATGCGAATACCTCCCGGGTCAAAAACCCTGGAAGATCAAATGCGATGTCGCGTTCCCGAGCGCCACGCAAAACGAGATCAACGAAGTGGACGCCAAAGCCCTGGTCAAGGGCGGTTGCATTGCGATCGGCGAAGGCGCGAACATGCCGACCACGCCGGAAGGGATCGCGGTGTTCCAGAAGTCGAAGATCCTCTATGCCCCCGGAAAAGCTTCCAATGCCGGCGGCGTGGCGACTTCGGGTCTTGAAATGAGCCAGAACAGCATGAGGATGCGCTGGTTCCGTAAAGAGGTCAATGAGCGGCTGCACGATATCATGATCTCGATCCACGAGAGCTGCGTAAAGTATGGGCAGGAAGAAGGCGGCTACATTAATTATGTGAATGGCGCCAATATCGCCGGGTTCGTGAAAGTGGCGGATGCCATGATGGACCAGGGGCTGGTCTAAGCGCAGAAGCTGTCCAAGAATAAGGCCGTTCCCCTTTCGCGGGAGCGGCCTTATTTTTTATTTGATAAATGATACTAAGATGGTATCATTAATGCATGAAACTCATCACGCGCAACACCGATTACGCCATGCGGGCTCTTTGCTATATCGCCAACCGGGGCGAAAATTCTGTTTCGGTCGCGGAAATGGTGGAGGCTTTGGATATCCCGGGGCCGTTCCTTCGAAAGATCCTGCAGGTGCTGAGCGGCCGGGGGATGCTGGATTCCTGGAAGGGGCAAGGGGGAGGATTTTCTCTCGGGCGGTCCCCGGAAAAGATCTTTCTGACGGATCTTATAAAAATATTTCAAAGAACGGTCCATCTTAATGAATGTATCTTTAAGAAAAAGCTGTGTCCTAATCGCGGCCGGTGTATTCTGAAAAAAGAGATCGATGAGATCGAAGGGGAAGTGATGGGAAGATTGGGTGGCATCAGTATTGCCAAGCTTGCCCAAGGGCTTCAACGGAAAGCGCGGGAGTGACTACGATGGTCAATTTTAATGCAGAGACACGGTTTAAGGGCTTGCCGCTAAGCGGCGGGGTGACTTATGCCAAGGTCTGCCTTTTTAACGAGCAGCGGCATCAGAATCTTCCATCCCGGGAAGTGAGCGACAAGGATGTGGAGCAGGAAAAAGAACGGGTGAGGAAAACGCTTCTATTGGTCAAGGGTCGTTTGGATGCGCTGGTCGAAAGTGTGAAATCCAGGGTGGGAGCGGCCGAGGCGGAGATCTTTACGGCGCAGAAAATGATCCTGGAAGATCCGGCCCTTGAGAAGCGGATCTTCGAACATATCGAAGCCAAGAATTTCGGCGCCGAAAAGGCCATTGTCAGCTCGCTTGATTTTTTCGAGTCCCAGCTTGCGCAGCTCGACAATGAATATCTCAAAGAGCGCGCATCGGATATCGGCGAAGTGAAGCGCCGTCTTTTGGATGTGCTTGGCGGCATCACGCCGTCTTTCCAGTGCTCGAATGATTTTTTTTGCCAAAAGGGAAAGAACCGTATCGTGATCGCCGAGGAACTTACGCCGAGCCTGACGATGGAACTTAATACGGAATCGATCCGTGGGTTCGTGACCGACCGTGGCGGTGTGGCGTCCCATGCCGCGATCCTGGCGCGCGCTCTCAAGATCCCGGCCGTAAGCGGTATTCCGGGGATCCACGATCTCATGTTCTGCGGGACCGATGTTTTGATCAACGGAGATACTGGGGAAGTGGTCCTGTGGCCCACTGCCGAGACACTTGCCCGGTACCCGCAACTGAAGCTGCCGCCTCCGGAACCCGTGGAAGCGGCCGGGCCCATCGCGGGACTCAAAGTAATGGCGAATTTGAATCTTGCCCGGACGGTCCGTGAGGCGGTCGATTCCAAGGCC
>CAZGCC010000049.1:0-10635 GCA_964524195.1 uncultured bacterium
CTTCTCCTTTTGGGCGTTTTTTGATATCATACCCGCCCTGTTCCGGCTTTGAATTTCTTTGCATAAAAAAGGTAGCCGGGATAGCCCCAATTTCCGTCCAAGTCTTTGTGATTTTGGATGGCGACTTGGACGGCCCCAATCACAGCTTTGCTGTGATTGATTGGAATTGGGACCGCTGCGTAAAAATTGAAAGGTGCTGGGACTATGGAGACCTTATCCCCAAGACAAAATAATATCCTCCGGGGTGTTATCGAAACGCATATCGAGACCACCCAACCGGTGGGATCCCGCTCGATCTCGGAAAAGTATGCGTTCTCTTTTTCTCCGGCGACCATCCGTCATGAAATGGGAGCTTTGGAGGAGATGGGTTATCTGACGCACCCGCATACCTCGTCCGGCCGTCTTCCGACGGATCATGGATACCGCTATTATCTCGATCACACTGCTTTTGAGGGCGCTTCGGAGGAACCCCGGGGCCATTGGGACCAGGAGCTTGCGCTCAGAGGTGGCGAGGAGAGGCTTGAGGAGTTTTTGGATCATGTGTCGCTCTTGCTCGCCTCACTTTCGCAGGAGATCGCCCTGACCTTGATGCCTTCCGGAGAAGCCGAAGCATCCGAAAGATCCACGCGCCGGAAGCTTTCCCTGCAAGGAATGCCTTACATCCTTGAAAAACCGGAGTTCCAGGATGTCAAAAAAATCCGGAGTCTTCTGGGGTTCTTTGAACAAAAGACAACTCTCACCCAATGGGTTCTGACGCGCGCCGATGCGGAGCATGTGTCCGTGGCCGTGGGCCGTGAGCACGCCCATGAAGCCCTGGAAGATTGCGCGATCGTGACCGCCTGCTACGGAGCCGGAGAGGGCCATAAGGGCGTGATCGCGATCCTTGGGCCCAAACGGATGGCCTACCGGCAGATCATCCCTTTAATCTCCCGCATGGCATCTGTCGTGGGTGATATTCTCGAACACAAGGAGCCTGGAGCGTTATGAGCCATCATTTTAAAAAAGATCATTCTCACGAAAAAAATTCCAAGGATCCTGGTGTCGAGAAGCATGGCGCTCCGGAAGCGGAAGCATCCGCCAGAAGCGGGAAGATCGAGATCCTGGCGCAGGAATACGAGGACTTGAAAAAGAAGGTCCAGGAGCTCGAAGGGTTGCGCGAAAAATTTCTGCTTGCCGCGGCGGATTTCGAAAATGCAAAGAAACGGAACGCGAAGGAAAGAGACGATTTCATCAAATTCAGCCAGGAACGGATCTTGAAAGAGACCCTTCCGGTGCTCGATAATTTTGAGCGAGCCATAACTCACGCGAACACAGCGTCCGCAAATTCTTCGGCATACGAGGATCTCCGTCAGAACCTGAAAACCGTCATTGCCGGCGTGGAAAGAGTTCAAAAACAATTATTCGATATCCTTAAAATGCACGGGCTAAAAAAGATCGAAACGGCGGGGCAAAATTTCGATCCCCATTTTCATGAGGCGGTCGCGCATGTGTCCGAAGAAGGCAAGGAGGACCAGATCGTGGATGAACTGGAATCCGGCTATATGCTGCACGACCGTCTTCTCCGGGCCGCTAAGGTCCGTGTCCGCGTCTCTCCGCAAGAGAAATCTTCCACATCCAGCGAAAAACAAGACGAAATCACTTAAGGGACCCGGGGCAGAGGCTCAAGCCTCTTGTCCCGGGACCAAGATCTTCCGAAGGGAATATGACAAAACGCGATTATTATGAAGTTCTGAGCGTTGAGCGTGCGGCCGATGGGGATACCATCAAAAAGAGTTATCGCAAGCTCGCGTTGCAATATCACCCGGACCGCAATCCCGGGAACAAGGCTGCCGAAGAAAAATTCAAAGAAGCGGCGGAGGCGTACGCGATCTTAAGCGATCCTGACAAGCGGGCCCGTTACGATCAGTTCGGCCACAGTTTGGGCGGCGGCGGGTTTTCGGGGTTCGAAGGATTTCAGGACGCTTTTGGCGGGTTCAGCGATATCTTCGGCGATCTTTTTGAGGATTTTTTCGGAGGGAGCGGCGGGGGCAGACGACGCGGTCGAGGCCAGCGCGGGTCCGATCTGGAATACCGGGTGGAACTGGAACTCGCGGAAGTGCTGACCGGAAAAACCTTTGATCTGGAGATCCCGCGCAAGGAAACCTGTGGCGAATGTCAGGGGACGGGCGCTGAAAAAGGATCCAGAAAAAAGACCTGTCCGGATTGCGGCGGACGGGGCGAGGTCCGTGTTTCTCAAGGATTTTTTACGCTCCGCAGGACTTGTTCACGGTGCCATGGCGAGGGGGAATCCATCGAAAAACCCTGCCCGGTCTGCCGGGGCGAAGGCCGTGTGAGAAAGGTCCGGAAACTTCAGGTCAAGATTCCGGCAGGGATCGAACACGGATCCCGCTTGCGAGTGACCGGGGAAGGCGAGGCCGGCCAAGGCGGCGCGTCCCGGGGCGATCTTTATGTCCAGATCCTGATCAAGAAGAACAAGGTCTTTGAACGGCAAGGCCAGGATATTTATTGTGAAGTTCTGATCCCGTACACGGTCGCGGTGCTTGGGGGTGAGGTGGAAGTGCCGACGCTTGTGGGGAAAACGCGGCTTGAGGTCGCAAGCGGGACTCCTTCGGGGAAGGTTCTCAAGATCAAGGGGGAAGGCGTTCCGGTTTATGGAACGGAGGGAAGACGCGGGGATGAATTTGTTAAAGTGGATATCGAAATTCCCACCAAGGTAAGCAAGTCCGAGCGCGAGCTTCTTGAGAAATTCGCGGTGGAACGCAAGGAAAAGATCAGCGGCAAAAAAGGATTTTTCGGTTAATATCAGGAGCTGCCATGGACTATTTCGATTACAAGTACAGGGTGCTTTACGCCGACACAGACCAGATGGGGATCACCTATTACGCGAACTATCTGAAATGGTTCGAGGCCGCGCGCACAGAATATTTCAGAGCGCTGGGATTCCCCTACACCGAGTGCGAGAAAAAAGGGATCTATCTTCCGGTCGCGGAGGCCCATGCCAATTATCTTGCGCCGTCGACTTACGATGACGACATCACGGTCCGGACCAGCGTGGCTGAGATCGGCAACAGCACGATTCGTTTTGAATATCAGGTAATGAACACCAAAACGCAGATCGTGGTCGCGACGGGGTACACGGTTCATGTGTTCGTGAACAAAGCCATGAAGCCGTGCCGCGTGCCCGAGGAGATCAAAGTCGTTGTCCGGGAGCACGCGCTTCTTAAAAAGCGCTGCCGTTGTAAATAAAAAATCGAAAGGGATCTATGTCAGGTATCCGGGTTACGATTCTTGGGGACGGAGGATGGGGGACGGCGCTTGCGCTTGTGAATGTCCGCCGCGGGGACGAGGTGATGATGTGGTCCGCGTTCGCGGATTATGTCGAGGTGCTTCGCGAAGAACGGGAAAATGTGAAGTTCCTTCCGGGTGTAAAGCTTCCCAAAGAACTCAAGATCACGGCCAGCCTGAAAGAAGCGGTGGATTTTGGGGAGGTGCTCGTACTGGCCATCCCGTCCCAATACCTGCGCAATGTCCTCTTCAAGATCAAGGAGCTTTCCTTCCGCGGCAAGATCCTTGTCAGCACCGCCAAAGGGATCGAGAAAAAAACCTGCCTGCGGCCTTCAGAGATCATCCGCTCGGTCCTCGGAAAAAATCTTCCCGTGGTCGTCCTTTCCGGACCTTCGCATGCCGAAGAAGTGGCGCGCAAGATCCCGACCCTGACCGTCGCCGCTTCCGATGACCCCAGGAACGCTCAATATATCCAGGAACATTTTCGCGACCCTCAGTTCCGGATCTATGTTCAGAAGGACCTGGTAGGAGTCGAATTCGGCGGGGCGCTCAAGAATGTGATCGCGATCGCTGCTGGGGTTTGCGACGGTCTCAAGTTCGGGGACAATACCAAGTCGGGGCTTATCACGCGTGGGCTCTATGAGATCGTCCGGCTTGGGGTGAAGCATGGAGCCAATCCGAACACTTTTTTTGGGCTCTCCGGGATCGGGGATCTCATCACGACCTGTTTTTCCAAACACGGCCGGAACCTTCATGTGGGCCGCGAGCTCGGAAAAGGACGGAAGATCAAGACTGTCCTCGCGGAGATGGCGATGGTGGCGGAAGGCGTGGATACGGCTCTAAGCGTGCATCAGCTTTGCGAAAAAGAGGACCTTCAACTGCCGATCATGAACGAGGTCTACAACATGCTTTTTAAGGACAAAGACCCGGGCGAGGTTGTTTCAGCCCTTCTTGCGCGCACTCCTTATGAAGAATGGAAGGCCTTCGACCTCGGTTCTTTCCGTCCTAAAAAATAATCCGCAAAACAAAAGGGGACAGGCGATCATTGAATGCCTGTCCCCTTTAATTGAAACTACCTATTCCTTAAGATTTTTATACTGTCGCCGGATTCATCTCGATTGAAGGCTCCTGCGATTCCTCAGCTTTATTTCCAAAAGCTCGCGGGAAAATGTCATCCCACTTCATCGTGAGGCTTACCACAAAGTGTTGCATGTAGGAGGTGTAGGTTCCATCCATGGAAGAGTTATCCAAGAGGGCGGGATTTTCAGCGACGCTATTGTTAATGCGCCGCCTGAAATAGAACGCGTTGGAGTAGGCGATATCCGCTGTGAGGTACTTGTTGATGTCATAACCCAATCCAAGGCTTAAGGACAAATGGTTCGCGTCAGGAACGGCCGGGATGAAGTTTTCTTTCGGGACCGGGGTCCAGTAGAAGAAAGAGCCGCCGCGGAGTGTCAGCTTTTTGGTAAGTTTGTGGCTTACACCGAGCTGGAGGCCGAAAGCTTCCCGGTAGTCCTTATTTCCCTCGCGGATGTTGTTTAGAATAATGTCATCCAAGGCGTTTCCAGAAGGATCGGTGACGAAATATTGGCGCTTATAAGTTGCCCAGTGGGACCAGGTGAAATCAGCTTCGTAGTGTGTCTTTTCGGTTGGTTGATAAGCGTAGGCCCAAGTCATATTCATCGGAAGGGAGACTTTCGTGTGGACTCCCGTTTCAAAATTATGGAGATTTGGCAGACCTGGTGGAACGAAAAGAGAATTTTCAACTTTTGCGAGGCCGCTGGTTTTGACAACCACCGGGCTTCGGAAATAATATCCTAGGCGGTGCTTGGGTGTCAGCTTATACAGGGCGCCCATCTGCCATCCCCAGTGATTTCCCGAAGTATTCAATCGGATCTGTCCATCAGGGGTTCCCAATCCTCCAATAAGTGAATTCGGATAACCTTGGATCCCGCCGAAATCGTAGATCCGGTACCACATCGGACCGCCGCCGATCGAGAGTTGGTCGGTGACCTTGTAAGCGATCGTGGGCTTGATCGTGTACATCTTGAGATAATTTCTCCAGCCTGCGTAATGAGCCGCAGGGTCATTGGAGTTGTATTTATTCATCAAGCCGAAAGGAGAATCCATCCCGACGCCCAAGGCAAGCTTGTCGCAGAAGATCTTGCCGGGATTGATGGTGAAGTAGGCTGTGGGGACGGTACTGAGCGTTCCGGAGCTCCGGGTGTTGCCCGTGACATCGTTATCTTTCCAGGTCAGCATGCTGATGAAATTCACATCGCCCTGGAACTGGATACCGGGGAGGTCCACGATACCGGCCGGGTTATAGGAGATCGCGGCGGGTTCATCAGGGGTTGCGGTTCCTGCCCCGCTTAGGGCGATCTGTTTGGCGCTGAAGGATGCGTTCTCAAAACCGCCGCCGCCGACTGCGAAAGCGGGAAGAGGGCTGATGGATATAAGGGCTGTCAGGATCGCAAAGCAGAGCGCTTTTTTGAACATGGTTTTAAACTCCTTGTTAGAGTTGGATAGGCATTAGCCTGAAAATGACGCGTGAAATCCCATGAATGAAATAAATAAAGCCGGACAGCCCGGTCGCTTCTGATAAATTATCGAACCAGCTGCGGATTTACTTCAGCAGTATTTAAGCCTTCTCGGACAATTTTTAATAAATATGATTATGAATACTATTTTTGGCTAGTGTTAATGTCTTGATGCCTTGTAATTATTAAAATAGGGTGCTATGTTTCTGTTCAGGAGGATTCAGATTCATGTCAAACGAGGAATTGGAATACCGGTTGTCGCAGATCCAGGATAAAAAACTCGCGACAGAAGTCCGTCAATTCCTCGTGAACCTTTTCGTCCTTTTCGATAACCACCCCCCGGAACACATCCAGTCCTGCATGAACGAGATCATGGACCTTCTCGAGGCCCAGAAGGTCCCTGTCCGCGTCCTTCGATAGCTTTGACGGATAGTCTGCTTTTCAAGCCATGGCCTGCTAATCTCGCGAGAACTATTATTAATAGATTTTATCCGTCTATAAATATCCTCAGCTGCAGAAATCCAGTCATCCCGGTTTCCTTTTCTTTCCGGTAGGGCTATGTTCATGTCAGATTCAATTTCATCACATTGGAATTGACTGGCAGCAGAACAACCGGATTCGAAAAACTTTTATGGAGGGGGCATGGACGGCATCACGGAGGAAATAAAAACCCCGGAGAGAGGTGAGAGACCCGGAGATGTCTGGTTCCAGATCACGATCACGCTCGATTCCCAAAATTACCAATGCCTTTGGGCATATGCCGGGAGCGTGAATTCCAGCGTTTCAAGCGTTGCTCGTGAGAGCGTAGTAAATTTCATAAAAGATCTGAAAGCTTTCCCTCGTCGGAAAAAAGCATTTCCCCAAGCCAACGAGGGAAACCCGTCGTGAAAACCCGTTATCCTTTTCCGCTCAAGCTCATCGCGCTTTTAACAAGTGTGATTTTTTGCTGGGATCAGATCGTTTGGGCCGACGGGCTTCTTTCTCAAGACTATGCGGCAAATCCTCAATCGCAGGTTGTATCTGCCGTGGAGTCTCAGAAAGCAGTAGAGACCTCCGTGGCGGAGATTTTCACGACTACCGATTTTCTCGCAGGTACTTCACCGTTATCCGAACCTGAAAAGCGTTCGGCCCAAACCCTCGAACAGCCTGCGCCCAAGGCCTCCATAGAAACAACAGCCGATGGCCACTCAATCCATCATGTTTACGCGGGCGAGTCGATCCAGCAAGCCGTCGATCGGGCATCAGCAATCTGGAATACGATTTTTACCAGCAGAGTCAGCATACGATTGTTCCGAGAGAAGATACTCTGCCGATAGAGCTCTATCAGGCCACAACGCATAGTGACATCATTGATGGCGGGATCGATATTCTCAAATGGACATTCGAGTCCCAGATCCCGGCAGTCCATTTCAAGCTGACGCTGGACGCCATAAGTCAATTGAGGCTCAATTTGCAGACCTCTATTCGGCCGATCATCGGCATGGGATTTTCGGGCGGGCTAGTTCCTTTAGTTGAAGGTCTTGTTTCCGGCGCTTATAATGTCGCAGGTCTTGTCGGACTTGGTGCGGCGACATTGAGTTTAGCTTCTACGGATATGATCAATGCTGTTTTATCGTTGGTTGATTTTGCGCAAAGTAGTATCGGGAAATTATTGGGGTGGCTAACAGGCGGCATTGAAACACTTCTGAGGTCCATTCTTGGGAAATTGGGCTTAGATATTTTAAATGTCGGGCATTTGGCAAATGAGTTTATCGATCTTGTATCACGGGGCTCCAGTCTGGCGATCGATAAAATTCGCGAGATTATCGCAGTATTGCCGAAAATTCCACCGCTGAACTTACCAACATTGTCCGGTTCCGGCGCTCAAATGTTCGTAAATGTCTACGGCACCAAGGACATCCTTTGTGAAACCGGCATTGGCGGATACCGGGAAAGTTTGTTCGGATTTTCGGTAGATGATGAAGACTATCCGCTCTTCAACATTGAGGTCAAAGGGGCAGAACATTTGTATTACATGAAACGCAATGACCTCGATGATCCTGAATGGAATACCACCGTCAGCGATTTCGTGACGCTTTTGATGCTCAACAGCGATTCTTCCGAAAAGATACTATCTTTTTTAAATGACCCGCAGTCGAGATATTATGGCTGCATTGAGAAACAGGGGGATAAGTGGATTGTTAAGCTGTCAGGATGGCAATTGAGGGATCAATGAAAGTGAAAACCTGGTTGGGTGTATTTCTAGGGATAGTTTTTTTTCTTGGAAACGGAGGGCAGGTTTTCTCTGATAGTGGAGACATCAACTCCGGCATAATCAATAAAAAAGATGATAGTTTCGGCAAGGCTTCAATCCAGGTAAAGTTGGAAGATGAGGGCAGGGTTTTATTAAAAGAGGGCTTGTATGCTGAGGCGTTAAAAAAATTCGAGCAGGCCAATAATCCCGACTTGAAACTTGTTGGCTATCAAGACACTGTTGCGGAAGCATTAATTCGGGAATCTTACCAGTTGCAAGGAGAGTATGAAAAAGCGCTGGAGAATCTTGAGCCGCTGCTGCGCGAGAATCCCAACCAGTGGAACTGGCAGGATGAGAAAATGGAGTTGGAAGCGTTTCTTGAGTCCCAGAAGTTAAATTCGAAAGAGCCCATTAACAAATTTATTCAATTAATGAAAAACAAGCATAAGATCGACTTGCCTCCAGCCAAATACAATATTGGAATTACAACGCTTATTACTTCTACCATTATTCGCTGTTATGACCAAATAGGCGATTATGACGAAGGGATTGAATTTATCGATGGTGTTCTGGATTACTTCAAGAAGAGGGACTTGAAAAAATACGGCAAGTTGAGATGGGGCAAAGCAGATGAGGCTTATTATCAAGTGAAACTTGCTTTCGAACAGGACAAGAAAGAGGGCAAAATGGGCTGTATCGGGAAATCCGGTTGTGTTGGCCGTGCCACTAAAGCTCTCATCCAGTCTGACTATTTCCCGTGGTAAATCAAAAATGAAAAAACAGGTGATAGCCACCACCTTATTTGACCGGCTATGTCTACCGCGGTATCGCAGAACAGCTTGCTGCTTCGGTCCGGAATGTGTCGCTATTTGACATGGCGTACGCAATATGGTACGATTCCGATGGAGGTGAGTTATGACAACATTGACAGTGAGTAATGCGCGAGTTCTTTTGTACCAGCTGCTCAGGCGGGTGGCCAAGACCCATGAGCCGATCCAGATCACGGGGAAGGAAAATAATGCTGTCCTCATTTCGGAAGAGGATTGGCGTTCGGTCCAGGAGACCTTGTACCTGGTCTCGGTCCCCAAAATGAGAGAATCGATCCGCAAGGGGCTTAAAACACCTGTAAGGCAGTGCTCCAGGGAACCGGGCTGGTAGGCATGTGGAGCGTTTTAATTTTTATCCATTTTCACCCTGTGAGGATTGGGGCCGTCCCATTCACTCTTAAAGGATAGAAACGGATGAATTGGGCGGTTGTTTTTACCAAACAGGCTCAGAAGGATGCGAAGAAGGTGAGCCATGCCGGGCTGAGGCCTAAAGCGGAGTATCTGTTGGAGGTGTTCCAGAGGAACCCGACGGAGACACCGCCGCCTTATGAAAAGCTGGTGGGCGATCTCGATGGCGCTTATTCGAGGAGAATCAACATCCAGCACCGTCTGGTCTACCAGATCCTGAAGGAAGAAAAGATCGTGAAAGTCCTACGGATGTGGACGCATTACGAGTGAATCAGCGCTTGCTCCCGGCGAAATATCAGGTCCGTGATCTCTTCGAAGATTATCAAAGCGAAAAACCGAGGGTGGTCTTGGCGGGGCTACTTTATAACCCAGCATGATCTTATCTTTCATTGTTACGCTGCTCTTCCTCACCGGCATTTTTTTCAATACCCATTTTTTCTGGTGCCACTGGATCGGGTTTGCGGGGCTTTGGTTTTTGTATCAAAAAAACCGCGGGAATTTTTTGAAGGGTTTTTTGATCCCGTGCTGGCTGGTGTTTTTCGTTGTTTATGCGGCCTACCTTTATTGGCTCCTCAGGTATGAATTCTGGGTTTATTCCCTCGGTTCACTGGCGCTTTCGCTGATCTTCCCGTTCTTTTTTCTTGTCTACCGTCTTATTGCTTCAAAGCTCCGGTCCGCCGTTCTTAACATTATTGTCATATTTGGGCTCTTTAGTTTGTTTGAGCTTGTTTTGTTGAAAGTGCCTTTCACAGGAAGAGCGCCGATCGATTTTTTCTTTCATGCCCCGATTGAAATGTTAAGAATCCTGCATTTCATGGATTTCCCAATATGGTGCGCCTGGGTTTTTGCCACATGTTTCATGGCCGGGAGCCTGATCCTTTACCGGCCCCAAAGAATGCTGTTTTATTTTTTAATCTCTTTTTTCGCTATGGGAATTTTGACGGGGTTGGCGAATAAGCATTTGCCGGTTGCGAAAGAGCGGCGGCCTATCAAAATGGCTTTGGTGCAGCATAACCTGCCGTTTTCTGAGGAATGGAGGCTTGATCATCCTTCGGAGGTAAAGGCAAAATATGAGGCCTTGGCATTAGAAGCCGCGAAGCAGCATCCGGACCTTATTGTTTTCCCTCAATACACTTTTCCAGGAGATATTTATCGCGATCCGTCCTTTTTTAAGGAGTTAGCTAAAGAAGCGGAGGCATATATTCTTGTCGCATCTCGCGTTCCTGCGGAAGAAGGCAAGTCCATCCTGGATTTCGGGTTTATGAATCTCGCGCTTCTTTTTACGCCGGAAGGGAAGCTCGGAGGTGTTTATCAAGCCATGGAAGAGGCGCCTTTTAGCGAA
>CAZGCC010000049.1:10645-11158 GCA_964524195.1 uncultured bacterium
GTGCGCCAGCGATCGGCGGAAAAGTATCAAATCCTCGAAACGCGATTCGGAAAATTAGGCGTCCTGCTTTGTTATGAAGATGTAACACCGCAAGCGGCAAAAGACGCGGTGAAGGCGGGCGCGGATATCCTTGTTGCGCTTTCCAACCCTGGGATGTTTTCGAATACCCCCATGCCTTATTACCATCTCCAGCAGGACCAGCTTCGTGTGATAGAAACGAAGCTGCCGCTTGCGCGCGTTTCCCCGAACGGCTACAGCTCATTTATTGATCCAACGGGGCGCATAATCCAGAAGACGCTGTTGGACACGGAAGACATCCTGTATGTTGATTGGCATTGAGGCTCCATCGATCTGGAAGAGATCTTTCGAAGAAACGGGAGTGATGGCTCATGACGGTTTTGGGGTTGGTTTTGCCGCTAAAATAGATTAATCTGTTTCTGGCTTTTTCCCGTTCAGTATTTTGATCTCGAGGGTTTTTCGATGAAAATCCGGATCGTTTTGCCTGTTGTTATT
>CAZGCC010000050.1:0-11122 GCA_964524195.1 uncultured bacterium
GAAGATGTCCTTTTTCAAATTCGCGTAAAATTTGAAAATAAGCGTATTTATGCTCATTATAAAATTCGGATTTAGCTCCCGCACGCATTTCAGAACGGGATAAAGAAAATTCTGTGTACGGGTTAAGGAGCTGCTGGCTGCGGATCCATTGCTGGACTTTTTTCATCCGGTTCTGCGCCGCCCAGTATTTCACCTCTTCCAAAGTCCCTTTCGTGACCAGGATATCCACCTCTCCGGCTTTATGACGTCCGGTACGTCCCATGCGCTGAATAAAGCGTCGGTGATCGGAGGTGGGTTCAAAAAAGACCACTTGATCGACATTCGGGATATCGAGTCCCACTTCTCCGACTTGCGTCGCAACCAGGAATTTGTATTTTCCGTTCGTGAAATCCTCTACGGCCTGAGTTTGGGCTTCCCGCGTCATATGCGTAGTCTCAACATTCCCGCTGTGTGTGGATTTTCCGATCAAAAGTCCCGCGGAGCCAGCGCCAAAACGCGCATCGATCGCTTGCTGGAGCCTTTCGGCCATATAAACGCTTTCCACAAAAACGATCCCCTTATAATCAGAAATGTCATTCCCCTGCTCAAGCAGCTCGAGAAGTTCGGGGACCTTGGGATGATCGACTCTTTCTTTTTCGAGCCATCCTGCGTAACGGATCACATGAGAATCGCGAAGCAAAGGAAGCGCCAGTTCGTCCCAGGATTGCTTTTCATGTTCGTTGGTCAAAAAACTATGAACAGCTTCAACCAAGACAAGAGGACCATACTGTTCGAGAAAGGTCTGGAAATATTGCGTGATCCAGAGAAAATAATAACCGTAGATATAATCGTGGAGAAAAACATGGGTCTCTCCCCACGCTTTTTCGTTTTTTAATTTCTGGTAATAGTCCCGGATCTCTCTGGGTAATTCCCGCGGTATTTTTTTGAGTTTTTCAACCACGGCATTTTCTTCTACTCCTTCAAATCCGAGAGATCTTTGCTTTTCCAAAAATCTGGCGAGCTTTTCAAGACCTTCTTCCCGCCAATGATGGAACAAAAGACGCATTTTAAAAATAAGCTCTTCCCCGAGCGCGTTCTTGAAGGCCGCTTCAAACGTTTTCCCTTCTTTTGAAACGGGGGAGGATTCTTCACTCCACTTCAAAAGTCCCAGGATCTGGGGATCGGTCTTCTGATGATCTTTTGGAATTTCTTTCCGGAAAGCCGCAAGAGCCAGAAGAAAAACAGATTTTACGATCCATGGGCTTGGAGCCTCTTCCGCGGAACCTGAAAAATCCCTGACCGTTTCATAAAGCTCTTTCCAGGCCTCCTTGGTGTTGACTTTCACCGTCTGTTCGATCTTAGCATGAAGTGCGGGTTGGTTTTGGGAAGCTTCTTCCAAAGCCCGCAAAAGTTCATCTTGGGCTTTGAAAACAACCTCGTGCTTTTCGACTTTCCGTTCAAAAATATATGGTTTCACCCATTTATCTTCCCAGGAAGCCACGAGGACCCCTTGCCGTTCCACCCCTGTTCTTTTGAGCCAATCAGAAATCTCGTTTGGAATATCCGGAGTGGCGGTTAATCCTAAGAACGAGGGCCCAATGTGGGACCTGGAGCGGAACTGGTCCATCACCCCGACCATGGCGTGATTCCCACGGGCCATATGGACTTCATCCACGATCAAATAATCCGCGTCTTCAACGGGAATCCGCCATTGCGCTCCGCCATCAACATAAACCTGACTCTTACTGATAAGATCATTGGTGGTCACGATGATCTGGTTTTGTTCCCACAACTTTTCCCGGTGATCGGGGTTCATAGAAGAGTTGATCTCGGCAATAGCCACTCCCGGGAAATATTTCTGGAATGTCTTAAAATGCTGCCGGATCAGCACATTGGTCGGAGCCGTCATGACGATCTTCATATCCGGATTTTTTTCCAAAAGACGGTGGATCGTGAGGACCGCAACATTGGTTTTTCCAAGCCCCGTCGGCAGGATCACCAGAGAATCCCGGGACAAAGCATGCGCCGCGAGCATGAGCTGATACGCCCGGAATTCCATCTCCGGGGTTTTTTGCCCCTCGCCCGCCGAAAGTGAGAGAGTCAGCTTGCCGTTATCCTCCAGCACCTTGACGCCGAGGCGCTTTACGCCTTCTTTTACCGCTTCGTTATTGTGATAGAGGTCCCATTCCATTTTTTCGGGATCTTCGATTTCCACAACTGGATCGTCTTTTTTCGAAAAACCAGCAAACATCATCTGCTTTTCATTCTCTTTTACTCTCTTCCGCATCTCGGACCTTGCGCTCCCAGGCAAGGCCGAAGAAGTACCAAAATCAACGGGATTTTGGTGCATCTCCGAGCGAACTGCGCCTGCAGACCCACCTTGGGAACGACGGGCCATTTGACTGGCCGCCCTAACCTGGAGTTCGATCACATTTCCATACCTCTGGATTGGAATACCAAAGAAATTCTTTGTCTCACCTTCGGGCAAACCGTCAAGCAGCCCTCTTACATCCACCTCCGTCATGTCGTCCCGCCATCGCTCATTCATCAAAGCCAGCATCACCAAGGCGCCGGCATCACGAATGGCTGATTTTCTTAGTTCGGGCGACTCTGATTTTACGAGGTCCGTTCGGATAGTAATGTCTCCGCTCCCTGGAATTTGCGATAACTGGGCGAGAAACTTCATAAACTTCACATACTTGCCATACCCATTTCCATGTTCAATCAAATAATTACAAATCCAAACGGTCCCGAGAATGATATCCAGATTATCTCGAAATCTGGCTCGTAACTGAGTTTCCTCGGCTCCAAAAAATTCTCTAACAACAGCTTTCAAAGCCATTTTTTGAGTATCGTCTAAAAGAGGCGCTTGAAGATTCGGGCGGCCCATCATTTCAAGCCGGTATTCGTCGTAATGCTGCGCAAGCCCCTTCAACCCTTCAGGAGCCAGCCATGTCGTCATGGTTTCCAATTGATGAAGAGGCAACTTGTTATAACGATCATCGAGCGATGCTGCATCGGCCACAACATGTAGGACCAAGTATGGCATCAGTGTTCCGGAAGAAAGGTACCCTTTGTATCCCTCCGGGGCCGCGAGAAATTTTTGGGCGCGTAATTCTCCAAGATAAGTAGGGCCAGCCTCCATATGTTTCAATACGATCGCGGCTATCGTTTCCTTTTCCTCTGCGGCCATCGGCAGAGGCTCTAGAAATTTACGGGCTATATCAGAACCTCTTCTTTCATGCCCCGTTCCATTCAGATCCTCAGAATATCCCGTGTCATGGAATTGAATCGCCAAACGAAGCGCCTGCTGTTCCTGAAGCGATAATTTGTCAAAGAAATCCTTCAACGCTTTCAAGCTCTTCCGATACCGCGCTTTGGCGTCATCCGTTGTTCCTTCAGGCATCCGCTCAAGGAAATAATCGAAGTTCCCACTGGTAAGCGCTCGAAAATAGTTCTCCACCTGCACCATGTGTTCGGCGCGACCCTGATCGTCCCTGAGAATTTTCTGGTAGGCCGCGAGTTCTGTGATATCCATGGCATCCAACCATAGATCCACATACTGACTACGCGACCCATCTTCATTTGCCTTCCGTATCTCGGAACGGGATTTCTTCGAGATAATGAACGCTTGAAAATTGTAGGGCCTCAGACCGTCCATTTTTTTACCGTCAGGCCGGAATGAAACATCCTTTCCGTTTGCCCAGATCCACAAATACGCGACAGGGTCACGCATAAATTCCGGCTTTTCTTTCAATTGCTGAAAGATGCCTTCGAGAGATATTCCTTTGAAATGAGTCTCTAATTCTCCGCGTAGCGCTCCAGCAAACAATTTTCCGCTCTTGGTCACTCCAAAATAACTATGTGGATGTATCCCGGATTTATAAACAGTTGTAATCGTGCGGTTTTCACGATCTAGCTTATATTCCCCTTGATAGCCCCAGGCATTGAAAACATTTTCGATCTCTCCAAATGTAACGCCTTTTTCGAGAAGAGGGTTCACGCTTAAAGTCACCGGTTGTCCGGAAAACAACTGCTTCCGAAGCGCCGTATCTTTATAAAACGATCCTTCATCATCTGTCATTCCGAGGATCATTTGGCGGTCATCTTCTTTAAAATCGAAATAGGGAAAACGCCAAAGATGACGGAGATCATCCAGCCGCGCGAAGGTCTCTTCTAAATTAAGCCGCCCTTCTCGCACAAGAGGCAACCCGCAGAGCGCGATCAGACCTTCTTCCTCCGTAATATCTTTTCCGCGGGGATCCAACGCGCGAACTACGCCGCCTTCAAGTTTTTTGAAGCTCAAGACCTGGACTTCGGGATTTTTCCCTTTTCTCAGGAGAAGCATCTGGCGGGAATTTAGAGGATCCTGGGGGTAGTAATAGACCTTTTTGTTGTTGATCGCTAAATAAAAATTATTCTGGCCAAGATTTCCTCCGGGAAGAACAAAAACTTCCCTGCCTTTTTGCGTTTCTTTATCTTGATATTCCGACTCGATCCCTGCGATATCGAGTTGGTAGGGCTTCAGCTTTTCGCCGGCTTTCTTATCAAGCTTAATGATCCCCCACGGCGTTTGGAGCAGGTTGTGTGTACGGTCAAAAGAGATCTTGCTTTCCCCGTTATCGTAAAAAGCATCTGAAGCGATCTCGAATGTTGCTTGGGCGCCATCTTCCGGCTCAAACACTTCCACATCCACTTCTTTCTCCGCAAAAACGCGTTTATCAAAGGATCCTTTTTTCAACACCGAAAGGATCCCGGATAATTCTTGGACGGCACGGTGGATATCGGAAGGAATTTCAATGTGAGAAATAAAACCCTTCTGTTCATAGGCTGGGAAATTCTCGATCTCGGCAAGCGCATACCGGAGCATCTCAATAGCCTCTTGGTCGTTTTTCCCCGCAAGAACAGGCCGATAGGGGGCATAGCTGATCACCCGCATCCCAAGAGAAGTAAAAGTCTCCGTGGTCTCCGGATATTGTTTTACGAAACTTGCTCCCGCTCTTTTTTGAAAAATCGGATTTTGGATCACGAGAATGGCGTCCGGCTTAAATCCTGCCCGCTGAAGGATTTTTTTTGAAAAACGAATGTTCTCCCCCGTGCTCGTGGACTCAGGCTCCACAAAATCAACCTGGACACCCTCTTTTTCAAGGATCTTTTTGTAATGAACCGCTTCCGGGACACGAACCCCCGCGTCATCAAAGAAAACTCCGGGCTTCCCCCCCCACTTTCCGCTCGTCAGAACTTTAAGGGAATATCCCCGCGAGAACAGTTCCTTGATCGCGCGCGCGGATTCATACGCAATCCTTTCGTCGTAACTTCCCAAGATCACGCTCAGATTCTTCCCCTTCCTGGAAAAATCTAATGACCCGAGGCTGACCGGATCCCACCGGTTCTCGGCAACGGAAAATTCTTCGCGCGCAGCCAGAAAATCCAGGAGTTTCTGACCTTTCTCATTCACGCTTTCTCTTTCGTCGGGCTTCAAGAACCGCATTTCGGAGCGAACATTCGCGGCCGCCAGACGGCGATCGAAGCGGGAGAAAATATCGTCGAGATCCTTCCGGTCGCTCGACGTGAAATCGCCTTTCTTATGGAGCTCATCAAGCAACCGGACCTGAGGCTCTTTTTCAAATTGCGGAAGACCGTCGTGAGCGGGACCCAGAACTTTTGCGGAAAACCCGGGATCTTTGATTGCTTTTAATATTTCTTCGATCCTTTTCAAATACTGCTTATTAAGCTCGGCTTGCCTTGCCCTTTTTCCCTGGGCTGTTTCTTTCGGCGCGCGCGCAGCCGGGGGGCGTTGCGCGACATGATCATGTTTCTCTTTTAACTTGCGAAAAGCAGCGATCGCCTGAAGCAATATGATCTGTGCTGTTGCGCCCTGGGGGGCATAGCCTCTATGTAAATACGCCTTAAGATAATTTTTGACCGCAGGTAAGTGATTTTTCCAAAACTTATTGTGCGTATCCAGACGGCCCGCTTGTTCCGCAGCAACGATCTTCTGAAGCTCTTCCGCTATTTCCGAAAAATCCGTTCTTGCGACCATCCGCGCTTCTGAGCGATTCAAAGTCCCAGGAGGGGTTTCCCTAAAGCGAGACCCCCAAAACATCTGCCGGACCTCTTCTTCTATGTAAGGAAAGATCATCTTGCTTGCTTCGGGATCATATTCGGAACCGAAAAGATCTTTGTCTTGCTTTATGAAATCACTCTTCTGGAAAGGATTTTTTTTGAAATGATCGCCAATTCTCGGATCCAGAAAAACTCCGTCGATCTCTTCCATGCTTTCGGCGATCATCTCGTTGAAACCATGCAGCTCGGCAACAAAACTCTCTGCGTCTTTTTCGGAATCCGAGAGATCCCCAACATCAAAAACGGCAACGCTTTTGTCGGACTTCCGGATGCCATAATTTCCAACGATGTTGAAATTATCAATATCGACAACACCTCTTTTGTACATCCTGATCACAAATTGTTTGTATTTTTCCACATATTGAATTGCTTGATCGACCTCGGCCGCGGAGGCGCCTTTGCGACCGATTTGCTTTAGATATTCCACTAAAGGCTGGAGTTTTTCCTGAATAATTGCCACGGGAGCACGAACAGGACCTCGCTCCGCGGTATTAAAGAAAAATGTTTTTCCATTCTGCCGGCCATCTACGATCAAAAGCTTTGCCGCCAACCCACCGAGCCTTTGTTGCGCGATGCGGGCTCCGTTCAGAGCGTAAAGATCGATGTACCTCAAATTCCCTTCACTGTTGGCGATCTTGACCACCCATCCGTCATCCGGACTTTCATCTTTGTAAGCGATCAAATAACGACCTACCCCTCCATAGCTCAAAAGATCCGTCCAAACAATTTTTTCCTTTTTTTCGGGAGTTTCAGATTTTTTACTTTCGGTAAGCTTTTGAATCGCGGTAACCAGATACCTCGTATCAACCTCTTTTGCCTCCTCAATGCCCCATTCGACCAACATCGATCGTTTTTGATTCAAATTATCAACGGCGTCAAGCTCCAAAAGCTGCTCGGAAGAAAGCGTGTTGAGCCTCTGCACAAACCTTTCAAAAGCAGCCCACTTGCTTTCTTTTCCATCAGATCGCCGACCCGGCAGCTTCCGTTTTTTTCCTGAAGAAGAACTGCTGCTGGAACTCCGCATCTCTGAGCGGCCTTGATCTCCGGCAAGGCTGCGGGGTTTTGCAGCCGGGACTGATATGCCAGCGCTGTCCATCTCCAAGACTTCCCTCTTCTGACCTTCAAACGCCTGAGCGGCTTTTTCCAAAACTTCTTCCATTTCACCAATGACTTCCACATAGAGCTTTCGATTGCGTTCAGCCTCAGGACTCTCCACAAAAACCTTATAGAGAAAATAGCGGTTGAGCTCGATGTGAGACAACGGCTTTTCAAATGTTATTGCTTCCCGGAAAAGAGGTTCCCTGAATTTCGGATGTTTCTCAAATCCGCTTTCGATCTCTTTTTTGAACTCCTGCCGGATCACAAAGATCTCCTGCACCTTGAGCAGGCCAGCCTGCGCCAGGTCAAGACACTCTTTGTCCTTTACAAGGTTGTAAAGTTCCCAATTTCCAAGAAAGCCCTGGAATTCCCCCGCCATACGGTGACGAAACCATTGGGACCAATTCATAAGATGAACCCCTGTCCTGGACTCTCCCCAAACGCTAAAGCTGTCAAAAACCTCCAACCTGTCGAGTAAATACCGGATATATCTCCCTATGCTGCCGGGATCCTTATAGTCTTCCTCTCTGAGCCTCTGCTGGGGATCGAGGTCCTCCTCCCCGCGTGTTTCAGATCTCGCGGGAAAAAAGAAAGCCTCAGGGACACTTCTTGGAATGATCCATCCGTTGGAAGTGTCTGGATCGCCTTGAATCCCCTGCATCAAATTGCGAATTTCTGAACGGATGAACCGCGCTGTAACAGCATCGAACTCTACGGGGCTGCTGGCGAGCGAAACAAAGCGGGCCGTAGAGCGGACAACCGGGCCATACCCGCCGAGCGTCATGAGACGCAGATACGAAACGCCCTCTGTTTTCCCGGAGAAACGCGGCGCGATGCGGACATAAGCAATCCCCTGGGCCTTGAAAAAATCTGAAAACCCTTCCGAGTGAAATCCCCCGGTCACGAGAATAGCCCCAGACTGTTTAAGTTCATCCATCTTTGAAAGCATGTTCTTGAAGATAGCTTCTTCCCGGCGATGGGCTATTTCATAAAACTCAAGAGCCTCGGAAACAGGCAAAGAGACGCCCAGAGAACTGGCGCCTTCCCCTTCCCGGAACTTGCCGCGAAGAAGTTGATGCTCTTTCCTCGTAAGCTCCAGACCAAACAACTTCTTGAGCACCAGATATTCCTGGTACCGCGCAACTCCCTGTTTTTCTTCAGGGGTCCTCGCAAGGGCTTCGAGGATCTTCTCGTTCAACCGCTCCATTTCCTGAAAAAGCTCTTCGGTCTGGATCTCCTGCCCAAGGATCGTGGCGCCGATCCTCCGGGAAAGAACCGGATAATCAGGAAACCTGAAACCGAGATGTCCTGCTTTTTCATAAAACCTCTCCATCTCTGCTCTGAGATCTTTTTGTCCCGGAAGATGGCTTGCCGGACCGGGATCTTTTTCCGGAAAATCAAAGATTTCCTTGAATTCTTCGAGTTTGTTTGATTCCAGCCATCGATAGAGATTTTTTTTCTCCTGATTCATCTCTCGATCGGCGTTCGCTTCTTTCTCGAGACGATGAAGCTTGAAAAAACGGACAAGCATTGGCCAGTCGTATTGTTCCCGGGCATCGGCAAGATCGAGCCCTAGCGCCGCTTGGGCGTACTTTTGGAGAAAGGACAGATGGGAAAGAATGTCCTGATGGATCTCTTCCTGAAAAAGCCACTCCCTGAAAAAAGCCTTGAGCTCTTTATTGAATGAGGCTGCGCTTTTCGCGAGAAGGCCGCGGCGCATCGTTTCCAGGAATTTATCGCTCTCTGCTTTTTTGTCATAAACCCGTCGAAAAAGCTCTAACTCCCGGAGATAAAGCTCTCTATCTTCTACGCCAAACGCCTTCGGCGTGAGTCCATGCCCCGCAACCCATGCCTCATGATCGTTTTGAGCTGATTCTTTTTCAGCATGCTTCACAAGAAACCGCTCCACTCCTCCAACGAGTCCCGCTTCGGTTAGCCGATCGATCAGTTTGTCATTGGGGCTTCGGTTTTTGAAAAAATGGAGCCTCTCAGGCCGAAGACTGCCGAGACCGCCCTCCACAAAAAGCGTGGAAACACCATACTTTTCCTGAAGATGCCTGAGAATCTTTTCCTCATGAAGTTGCGCTTCAGTGCTGCTGTGTGCGTCTTCCAGGAGAAGAATAACGGGTATGCGTCCCGAAGAGATTTTTTTCTGGGGCACATAAATCTCCTTGATGGTGCCAAGATGAGAGGGTATCGATATTTTTCCAGCTAAGGAGCTTTGAAGAATTTCATTGTGTGGTATCTCATAAATGATGCCAGGAGCAGGGGCGGCCCACACAATGGATGTGGAGGTAAAACACAGGATCACAAATGCTGCCGTAGATCGCAACATCAATAAGAACATCTCTGGTTTGAATCGGTCCGATAAGAACAAAATATCTAAGTCCCTTTCTTGAAATGAGTTATGTCTTTAAAAATTAACACATGCCCGAGGCTTTACAAGGCCTTAATAAATTCGCTTATAACTATATATAGCATTAGATAGCATATAAAATTGCCTGAGACTAGGCTTCATCCTTGAAAATGGTCCTTTGGGTTGCAAAAGCTCGATTTTATGGAATTTTTGGACTTTAACTTATGGGCGGCTTCGCATACAATGGCCGCGTTTCGAAAAACCACCGTATTTTATAAACTAAAAGGAGGAATTTATGTCATTTTCACTGCCGGAACTTCCATACGCGATAGACGCCCTCATACCTCACATCAGCAAGGAAACCCTGGAATACCATTATGGGAAACACCATAACACCTATGTCACAAACCTTAACAAACTGACCGACGGAAAACCCGAGGCTGGGAAAACTCTGGAGGAACTGATCAAGACGACCAAGGGTCCGGTGTTCAACAACGCCGCCCAGGTTTGGAATCACACCTTTTATTGGAACTGTCTGAAACCGGGCGCCGGAGGCCTCCCAGAGGGAGCGCTTCTTGAGGCAATCAATGCCTCGTTTGGAAGTTTCGAGGAATTTAAAACGCTTTTCACGAACATGGCCGTGGGTCTTTTCGGTTCTGGCTGGGTATGGCTTGTGCAAGACGAGGACGGAACCCTTGGCGTCGAAGCGATGTCCAATGCCGGCAATCCCCTGACAAATGGTCAAAAGCCACTACTGGTCTGCGATGTGTGGGAACACGCCTATTACATCGATCAGCGGAACGCTCGCGCAAAATATGTCGAAGCGTTCTGGAATCTTGTGAATTGGGAGTTTGTTGCGACGCAGCTTGGCTGATCGAGACTCAAAATCGTGGGGCTCAATTCAGAAGGGCTTCCATCCGGCTGATCGCTTTGGCCGCCAGAGAATATTCTGGGTTTTGTTCAAGAGCATGGCGGTAGGCCTCGAGCGCCTTGGCCCAATCCCCCGTGTGTTCCCAAACTCGGCCCAAGTTGTACCAAGCATAAAAACGGCCATCATACCGTTCGGCAACTGTCGCCTTTTCAAGCCAGGGGATCGCTTCTTCCCATCTTCCTGTTTCGATCATATAAGCTCCAATATCATTGTAAGGATTTCCGTAATCCGGGTCGAGACGGACAGCTTTTTCGCATTCCCGGATCGCGTCGCCATACCGGCCCTTGACGCTATAGGCCCAACCCAGGCAAGTATGCGCCTCCGGCGTCGGCTGCAAAGCGAGGGACTTTAAATAAAGCTCGATCGCCTCGTCCACTTTTCCGGCCATCTGTTTGGCATAAGCCTCCTGCAGGAACTTCGCAGCTTCTTCGTCTTTGTTTAAATTAAATTCGTTCATTTTCTCCTCGAAAGAATGTGTGTCCTCGTGAGAGCCCCTGCTTCGCTCGGGATCAATTCGAACTAGGGGTTATATTTTGCGACCTTCGTTCTCATTGAAATTGCATGAACGGGTTGGTCTTTTTCTCGCGTTCGATCGTGGAGGAATCTGAATCCCCATACGCATGCCCCGGAAA
>CAZGCC010000051.1:0-4391 GCA_964524195.1 uncultured bacterium
AGATCTTTGCGGAGGATCTTTTTCCCGTGCCGCTCAAGCCAGTGAAAAAGGGCCGCATCGCGGATCACTCCATATTTCACGACTTCACCCAAGGAAGCGCAAAGCTCCCGCGTGGGGAGAGAGCGAAGAACGGTCGCATCCGAGATCACAAGCGCGGGAGGCCAGAAAGACCCCATGAGGTTCTTCCCTTCCTTGAGATCGATCGCGGTTTTTCCGCCGATCGCGCTGTCCACCTGGGCCAGCAAAGTCGTCGCGACATTCACATAGCGGATCCCGCGCAAATAGACCGACGCGGCGAACCCTGCGAGATCGCTCACCACCCCGCCGCCTACAGCCACGATCCCGTCCCGCCGTTCAAATCCTTTGGAAAGGAGCGCATAGGAAAGACGGAAAAGCTCCGCGCCGGATTTTGCGATCTCCCCGTCCGGAAGCATGTGGGAATGCACCTCAAAACCCTTCCTGGAAAGCGAAGCAGCGATCGTCTTCAGATAAGGCGCCAGATTCTTCTGGGAAACGATCATGATCCTGGCCCCGGGAGCAAAGATCCCGGACACAAGCGCCCCGGTCCGGGCAAGGAGCCCCTGCCCGACACAGATCCTGTAATTTCCCTTCAAGCTTTTTACCTGGATCGTTTTCATCCCCTCACCTTCAACATTTCCCGTATCTCGCTAGCGACATCTTCGGCGATCTTGCCGTCTGTAGCCACGGAAAAGTGACACGCATTTTCATAAAGGACTTCACGGTCTTTCAGGATCTGCTGCAGCGCCCCGAAAGGGTCCGGTTTATTTAAAAGCGGCCTGTCCTTGGAGTAACGAACCCGCTGCCATAAAGATTCCGCAGAAGCCTTGAGCAACACGACTTTGCCGGTCTTTTTCATCCGACGAACATTTTCTTCGCGAAGGATAATACCGCCGCCCGTCGCGATCACTTGCTCGCCCTGCCTTGAGACCCGCTCAAGGACCAAGGTCTCCAGATCCCGGAAATGAGCTTCGCCGGATCCTGTAAAGATCTCGGGGATCGTGCGCCCATCTTCGACCTGAATTCCGGCATCAAGATCCACGAAGGTGTGATCCAGAAGCGCCGCGAGGGCTTTCCCCGTCACGGTCTTTCCCGAACCCATCATCCCGATCAGATAAATGTTATCCACGGATATGCTTCAGATAGCTTTCATGATTGCGTTGGATCTCGCGGATCGAATCGCCCCCGAATTTCTCAAGAAAAGCCTCTGCTAGGACATACGCCACAAGGGCCTCCCCGATAACACTTCCGGCCGGAACCGCGCAGGCATCGCTTCTTTCGAAATCCGCTTTCTCGATTTTCTTGGTCTTCATATTCACCGAAGCCAAGGGTTTGGCGAGTGTGGAGATGGGCTTCATCGTGAGGCGCGCCACAAGATCCGCCCCGTTCGTCATCCCGCCTTCAAATCCTCCGGCATGATTTGTTTTGTGAAAATAACCGCGGGCCTTCCCGTAGAAGATCTCGTCATGCGCTTCGGATCCGGATACTCCGGCAAGATCCACGCCGTCCCCGATCTCAACGGCTTTCGCGGACTGCTGGCTCATGAGGATCATCGCAAGCCGCGCATCGAGTTTTCTTTCAAAATGCACATGGGATCCTAACCCTATCGGAAGTCCGGTGGCCCGGATCTCGTATTTCCCTCCGAGTGAATCTCCGTGCTTCATGGCTTTTGCGATCACCTGCATCATGGCTTTCTCGGTTTTTTTGCAAACGCACCGGACCGGCGAATCTTTTGAATTCTTCCGGATCATCTCCACGGTGAGATTCCTCCCCCCGGGAAACGTGGCGCTCCCGATCTGCGTCACATGACCGGCGATCTCGATCCCGAACCGCTTCAGCAAAAGCTTGCAAGCCGCTCCCACCGCAACCCGCATGGAAGTTTCGCGCGCGCTTGACCGCTCAAGGACCGCGCGGATCCCCTGATCGTACTTGAGAGCGCCCGCCAGGTCCGCATGACCGGGTCTCGGACGGAAAAGTTCCGGCATTTCCTCGATCTTGAAATCCTTGTTTTTCAGGAGAAAGCCCAGCGGCGCGCCGGTCGTGACCTTTTTGATCACGCCTCCTATGATCTCCACGCCATCTGTTTCGATCTTCTGCCGGCCGCCACGCCCATAACCAGACTGACGACGACGCAATTCTCCATTGATAAAATCGAGATCGATCGCAAGGCCGCTCGGAAGACCTTCCAGGATCGCCGCCATGTAATGGCCGTGAGACTCTCCGGTGGTGATGTATTTAAGCATATTAGCGCTGCTCTCCATTTTGATTTCAGGGGTTAACAGCACCCCTGAATTTGAACAGGATGCGGTGTCAGATTCCGTATAATTTTTTTATAAATTCCAGGACCGCATCTCCCTGCATAAAAACAAGCGCTCCTGCGAGCGCCAGGAACGGCCCATAAGGAATGGTTTCTTCTTTTTTCACAAACCGTTGCCAGAGAGCCAGGGGCAGGGCCGGAAAAGGCGCGATCAGAAAAACGATCCCCACCTTTGTCACGCCGATAAAGGCGCCGATCATGGCTAAAAGCTTCACATCCCCGCCACCCATACTGTCTTTTCGAAAGACCAGTTTCCCGAGCCACCCGGTCAAAAGCAGAATGCCGCCGCCCGCCAGAAGACCGGCTCCGGAGGCAAGGAATTTTTGATACCATAACGCCTGATGAAAATGCCCATGCCCGGTCACGCTGAGGGCAAGCCCCGCGATCATTCCCGTGATCGTGATCTGGTCCGGGATCAGCCCCGTTTCAAAATCTGTCATCGTGGCGACAATGATCATGGCAAAAAAGATCGTGCTCGCCACGAACTCGGCCGAAAAGCCGTACTGCCTCCAAAAGAACCAGGCCAGCAGCGCCGTGGCAAGCTCCACTAAAAAATACCGGATACTGATCGTTCTCCGGCAACGGAAGCATTTCCCCTGCAGCAAAAGATAGCTCACCAGGGGGATATTTTCATACCAGGGGATCTTGGTCTTGCAGTGCGGACAAAAAGACCGCGGCATCACGATCGAAAGGTCCCGCGGCATGCGATGGATACAAACATTCAAAAAACTTCCCACGATCGCTCCAAGAGCGAAAACGAACCATCCCGTCATGGCTGACTCCATATCATTTCCCCTGTTCGTTCACTGCCTGTCCTGGCATCTGTTTTTTTCTGGCTGAAGGTTGCCTGGACTGGTCCAATTAACCCTTGAATTTTTTAATTGAGAATTGGGCCTGAAGAAGCGCTTGTCGCATTTCCCGAACAGGTGCTTTTTGTCCCGTCCAGCACTCCAAAGCTCGCGCGCCCTGATAAAGCAGCATCCCGAGCCCGTTCAGGGTTCTGTGTCCTTTTTGCTTCGCGTCCCTCAAAAAAGGCGTTACGGACGGATTATAAACAAGATCCATAAAAAATTTTCTTTTGTCTCCCGCTTTCGGGATCCAGCGGTCGGGAACCACTCTCGGATCCTTGGACTTCAGTCCGAGAGGGGTCGCGTTGATGATAACATCGGCCTTTTGAACGGCCTCCTTGACCTTCTCCGTCCCCGCCAAAACCGCACTATAACTTACTCGCGGAAAAAGCTTTTTCATATCGCTTATGATCTTCCTGGCTTTTTCGGGAAAACAATCGGCCACAAGGATCTCACGAGCGCCCTCCTTCGATAAACCATAGACCACCGCCCGCGAAGCACCGCCAGCTCCAAGCACCACCGCCTTTTTCCCACGAGGACGGAAGGACCCATCCTTCGCAAGCGTCAGGAGAAAACCCTCCATGTCTGTATTCGTTCCGACCCATCGTTTTCCCTTCCGGTAAACGGTATTCACCGCTCCGATCGCGCGCGCCTCCGGACGCACCTCCCCAAGATATTGCATCACGGTCTCTTTATAGGGCACCGTGACATTGAATCCTGAAAGAGAGATCTTGGAAGGCTTTCGCATGAGCTTTTGGAACGCCTGCATGGAAAGTTCCAGCACGATGTAATTTGCGTTAAGCTCAAGTTTGCGGAACGCGGCCTCGTGCATGGCCGGAGAAAGAGTATGTGAAAGGGGGTAGCCGAAGATCCCGAACAGCTTGAAGCCGGGATCCTTCTTCACACCGGAGAGGCCTGGCCCAAGGCCCGTGGAGGATTCGATGAAATCTTGTTGAGAGCGAAAAGATAAGCCCGCACGCTGGCTTCGATGATGTCCGTCGAGACGCCCCGGCCGATGAAGGCCCGGCCGTTCTCGCGGATGCGGACGGTCGCCTCGCCCAGGGCCTCGGTGCCCGCCGTGATCGCGCGGATCGAGTACTCCGCGAGCTTGGGCCGCAGGTCCATCGCCTGGCGAATCGCCTCGTAGGCCGCGTCGACCGGGCCGTCGCCGAACGCCACCGCGATCTTCGTTTCGCCCTTGACGCCGA
>CAZGCC010000051.1:4401-10943 GCA_964524195.1 uncultured bacterium
GGAGAGGCCTGGCCCAAGGCCTGTGGAGGATTCGATGAGACCTTGTTGAGAGCGAAAAGATAAGCCCGCACACTGGCTTCGATAATGTCCGTGCTTGTGCCGCGGCCCGTCACTTCCTTGCCATGGATCTCAAGCTTCACGGCCACTTCACCTAAGGCATCCTTACCGCCGGTCACCGATTGCAACCCGTAGTGGGCGACCTGCGCGTGAGAACCCACGATCTTTTCGATCGCCTTGTAGCAGGCATCCACGGGGCCATCCCCGATCGAAATGGCCTCCCGCACTTTACCCTCGTAGGAAAGTTTGATCTCGGCGCGGGGTTTCGTGCCGGTCTCGGACACCACTTTCATGGAAACCAATTTCCAGGTTTCGGGGATCTTGGCAATCTCGCTTTGCAAGATCGCTTCCAGATCTTCGTCGAAAATATACTTCTTCTTGTCCGCGAGCGCCTTGAATTGAACAAAAGCTTGATCCGTTTCTTTTTCCGACAAATGGAACCCGAGTTTTTTTACGCGGACCGCAAAGGCATGCTTGCCCGAGAGCTTCCCAAGCATCAGTTGATTCCCCGACAACCCGATCTTTTTGGGATCCATGATCTCGTAGGTCTGGCGCTTCTTGAGAATACCGTCCTGATGGATCCCGGAAGCGTGCCAAAAAGCGTTCCTCCCCACGATCGCCTTGTTGGGCTGGACCACCATGCCCGTAAGATGCGAGACAAGCCGTGAAGCCTTGGTGATCTCGGAAAGCTTGATGTCCGTGTAACAGCGCATGAAATCCGCCCGTGTGTCGATCGTCATAGCGATCTCTTCCATGGACGCGTTCCCTGCCCGTTCTCCGATGCCATTCACCGTGCATTCCACCTGATTGGCGCCGGCCAAAACCGCCGCCAGAGAATTAGCGGTCGCGAGACCGAGGTCGTTGTGGCAATGAACGGAGAGCACGACGCTCTTGCCAAGCTGCGGATTTTTTTTGATCAAAAAACGGATCAGCTCTGTGAATTCCTGCGGGACCGTGTAACCGACCGTATCGGGAATGTTGATCGAAGTGGCCCCGGCATGAATGGCTGCGCGGACCGTCTCGGCCAAGAAATCCCGTTCGGTCCGGGAAGCGTCCTCCGGCGAGAATTCGATCTGCCTGAAATCCTTAGCGGCCGAACGGATTCCCCGGCCCACCATCGCGAGGATCTCTTTCTTGTTCTTCTTGAGCTTGAACTCCCGATGGATCTGGGAAGTCGCCAAAAAAACATGAAGCCGTTTTTTAGCGGCCCGTTCCAGCGCTCTCCGGCACGCATCAATGTCACTTGGGATCATCCGGGAAAGGCCGCAGATCACGGGCTTTCTCAAATTTTCCGCGATCAGCGAAACGGATTTCATCTCCCCCATCGAGGATGCCGGAAATCCGGCTTCGATCACATCCACATTCAACCGTTCCAGCTGACGGGCGATCTTCAGTTTTTCCTCGGGCGTAAGAGAAGCCCCGGGAGACTGTTCGCCATCCCTCAGCGTGGTGTCGAATATGTAGATCTTCCGTTTTTGGGTCATTGCCGTTTTAAAAGCTTCCTTACTTCGCTTTTTTGATGAATTCCATCATTCCGCGCAATTGTCCGCCGACCGCTTCGATCGAATGCTTGTCGCAGGTCTCGCGCATTTTCTTGAAATTGGGACGGCCCTTCTTGTTCTCTTCCATCCACTCCTTGGCGAATTTCCCGGAGACGATCTCGGAAAGCATTTTTTTCATCTCTTTACGCGTATTTTCTGTGATCACGCGCGGCCCGCGACTGTAACCGCCATACTCCGCGGTATCAGAAACGCGGCGGTACATGCCGGCGATCCCGTGCACGAACATCGCGTCCACGATCAGTTTCACTTCATGCAAGCATTCAAAGTATGCCATTTCGGGCTGATACCCGGCTTCAACCAGGGTGTCGTAACCGGCGGTGATCAACTCGCTCAGACCGCCGCAAAGAACAGCCTGCTCGCCGAAAAGATCCGTTTCGGTCTCTTCCTTGAAAGTCGTTTCGATCACACCCGCGCGGGCTCCGCCGATCGCCTTCGCGTAAGCCAGGCCGATCTGGAGCGCTTTTCCGCTCGGGTTCTGTTTCACGGCCACCAGACACGGCACGCCGCCGCCTTCCACGAACTGGGAACGGACCAGTGAACCCGGCCCTTTCGGCGCGACCATGAACACATCGATCTCTTTCGCCGGCTGAATATAGCCGAAATGGATATTGAAGCCGTGAGAAAAACAAAGCGCCTTGCCGGCCTTCATGTTCGGGGCGATGTGTTTTTCATAGATCTCGGCCTGCAGATGGTCCTGCGTCAGAATCTGAATGATATCCGCCTGCTGGGCCGCCTCATTCGCGGAGATAGGCTTGAAACCGTCCTTCACCGCCTGTTCATAATTGGGCGTTCCGGGGATCTCGGAAACGATCACATCCACACCGGAATCGCGAAGGTTCAGGCCCTGACCGCGACCCTGGATCCCGTAACCGATAATGGCGACTTTTTTCCCTTTAAGAAAATTCAGATCCGCATCTTTATCGTAATAAATTTTTACTGCCATTTTATTTTCCTTTCGTTTGTCCTGCCAGGTTTGAAATTATTTCTTTTTTGTTTTCTTGACGCCTTTGACAGCGGCTTGCTTGGCCGCCAGTTTGATAACGCGTTTTCCCGGGACCTTGAGAGCTCCGCGGCGTCCCATGGCGACCTGCCCGGTCCGCACCACTTCACGGAGATCAAAGGGCCTGAGGAGCTCCAGCATTGCGTCGATCTTGCCTTCGCTACCGGTCACTTCGATCGTCATGCTTTCAGGGCTCACATCCACGATCTTCGCCCGGAAAGTATTGACCACATGCATGATGTCATTGCGATTGGTCGCATTGGCTCCGATCTTAATCAGGACCAGCTCCCGCTCGATGATCTCGTCGCCCGTGAGATCCTCGACATGGATCACATCCACGAGTTTCCGGAGCTGTTTCATGATCTGGTCGACAATGCGGTCATCGCCGTGCGCGATCACGGTCATGCGCGAAACCTCGGGATCATGTGTCTCTCCGACCGCCAGACTGTCGATATTGAACCCGCGCGCTGAAAAAAGACCCGCCACGCGCGCCAACACGCCAAAATGATTTTCTACCAGCACCGCGACCGTATGTTTCATAAAAGCTCCTTCCAAACCAACGTTTGGGGTTTAGCGATCGATTCTTTAAGCCATGTCCATGATCTGGTCCAACGCGTTCCCGGCCGGCACCATCGGATACACATTACTTTCCGGAGCCACCGAGCAATGAACCACCACCGGCCCTTTGTGAGCCAGGGCCTTCTTGATCATCGGAACCACATCCTTGGGGGTCCTCATCTTCAACGCGAGGATCCCGTAAGACTCCACAAGCTTCACAAAATCCGGGCTGGTCGGCCCGATCACGGATCCGGAATAACGCCGCTTGTAAAAAAGCTCCTGCCATTGCCGGACCATTCCGTAGTAACCGTTATCCATGATAAAAACTTTGACCGGAACCTTGTAGTAGGCAACCGTCGCGAGTTCCGTCATCGTCATCTGGAACGAGCCGTCCCCTTCGATACAAACCACCGTGGATCCCGGACAGCCCAGCTGCGCGCCTATCGTCGCCGGAAGTCCGTACCCCATCGTCCCGAGACCGCCGGAAGTCAGCATGGTCCTCGGTTTTTCAAATCCGTACCATTGCGCGGTCCACATCTGATGCTGGCCGACGCCTGTGACCACGATCGCCCGGTGCCGCGTCAATTCCCCGATCTTTTCGATCACCTGCTCCTGAAGAATCTTTTGGGATTTGGCGTTATATTTGAGCGGAAACTTCTTCTTCCACTCAGCGATTTGCTCCAGCCATTCCCGGATCTCAGGCTGCCGGTCCCCGACGAGCTTGTTAAGCCTGGCCATCGCCTTTTTCACATCGCTTATGATCGGAACATCCACCCGGATAGTTTTCGAGATCGCAGACGGATCAATATCGATATGGATGATCCTGGCCTTGGGAGCAAATTTGGCGATGTTCCCCGTCACACGATCGTCAAAGCGAGCCCCCACAGCGATCAACACATCCGAATTCTGGACAGAATAGTTGGCGTAGTGCGTCCCGTGCATTCCAAGCATCCGGAGCGAAGATCCATGCGTTTCCGGGAAAATCCCGAGCCCCAGAACGGTCGTGGCGATGGGGATTCCCGTCTTCTCCACAAATTCCCGGACTTCTTCCTCAGCTCCCGAAGCGATCGCGCCGCCACCCACATAAAGACAGGGCCGCTTGCTTGCAAGGATCAGCTCCGCGGCCCGCGCGATCTGCTCCTCGCAATCCTCCGGTTCTTTTTCCGGGGCATACCCCCGGAAGGAAATGTCTTTGGGAAAAACAAATTCTGTCTTCGCGCGGCTCACATCCACCGGGAAATCGATCAAAACAGGTCCCGTCTTTCCGCTCGTCGCGATATAGAACGCCTCGCGGACAATGCGCGCAAGGTCCTTTACATCCTTGACCAGAAAATTATGTTTCGTGACCGGTCGCGTGATCCCGAGCACATCCGCTTCCTGAAAAGCGTCGCTCCCGATCGCGGTGGTCGCCACTTGTCCCGTGATGCACACCATCGGAACGGAATCCATGTATGCGGTCGCGAGACCCGTTACGGTGTTGGTCGCCGCGGGACCGGAGGTCACAATACAAACGCCCGGCCGTCCCGTCGCGCGCGCGTAACCATCCGCCATGTGGGTCGCGCCCTGTTCGTGCTTCGTCAAAATTAATTTGATCCTGGAATCGTAGAGAACATCGAAGGTCGGAAGGATCACCCCGCCCGGAAGTCCGAAGACATGCTCCACGCCCTCCAGCTCAAGACTTTTGATCAATATTTGCGCGCCTGTAAGTTTCATAGCCCTCTTTTCCCCGAAGGGTTCAGACCGCGAAGAAATCCTTCACGCCTTTTTTGACCTTGCTCTTCCATCCCGCTTTCGCCGTCTTCTGGATATCGGCCCAACTCTGGCCGTTGGTCTCCAGCCATTCAAAAACAGATTTCTTGAAATCCATCTCCATCAGGTCCTCCTCCTTCTGATACGCGACAAGATTCAGGAGATACCCCTTGTTCTGAAACAACTCGAGCCACGCCTGGTTCCGGGCCTCAGCATCTGAATTAGCATTGAAAGCGATATAAAACGGGACCTGATCCGCCGCGCTCGATTTTGGCTCGATCAATTTAGAAAATCGTCCGTCCCATGCTTCTCCCAGCAACGCCACCGCGGAAAATTCCTGCGGGTACTTGGTGGCAAGATAGGCCGCGTATTCGGCTCCGGAGCCTTTTCCGAGCAAATAAATTTTCTTTTTATTGATCGGGAACCGCTCGCTAACATCTTTTTTGACCGTCAGAAGCCACTCATCCAGCTGGTAGGGCGTGGTCCCCGACTTCGGCCAAAGCACATAAGGCGCCAGGAGAAAGATCCCCCGCCTTTCCGCAAGCCCCGTCAAATATTCGATCTGATTCTGAGCGATCTCGGATTCGGCCGGAGCGATCATGATCATCGGATAAGTCCGGTCCGTCTGATAATTGCGCGGCGCAAAAACATAAACGGGATACTTGTAACTGCTAAGCTCCAAAAGCCCTGTAGCGACCGCAACACTTTGCTCAGAAGCCGGCACTGAAGCCTGGGGCTGTTCCACCGTAGGCGCTGGCATCACAAACGCCGGCGAAGCTTGCCCTGAAGCCGCGGGCACTACTTGAACTGATTCAACCGTCGGAGTCCGCGCAAAGGCCTCTTGTTTCTGAGCTTGAACCTGCTGAGCATAAGGCACAGCTTCCTGTTCAAATCCAAATTGAGGGTCAGCCTGATTGCTCTCGTCATCTTCTTCCGCAGAGACGGACACACTCAGCGACATCACGAAAACCGCTAAAAAAAGAAATAAAACGCTCTTGTGCCAATTTCCCATTGAGATCTCGACCCCGCGAGGGCTGGAATTGTTGTAACTATCTGAAACAAAAGAGGTTGTTATTATATGGATAACCTTGAGCTTGTCAACGCAGCTAAACCTCTTGAAAAAATCCTCTTTCGAACACTCTCGAGACGGAAAAACTCAGGGTGAAGTCTTTTTCGAGGAGACTTTGGGAGTGGTTCTTGCCACGGAGGTCGCCACCGTTCTCGGAGAAACGGTGCCCTTCTCGGGAGCAGATGTTTTTGGAACGGAAGTTCTTGCAGTATCAGAGGTTACAGTTCCGGCGGATGAGGCCTTGGAAGGATCCGACGGATTTTTCGCCGTGACCAATTCGTAGACGATCTCCCCCGGCTTCACAAACCCAAGCTCTTCGCGGATGACCTTTTCAAGATAAGCCACATCCGTCTGGAGAAGATGCCGCTCATCCGCAAGATCCTTGATCTGCTCGTCGATCTCCCGGATCTTCTGGGTAAGTCTCTCTTCCTCAGATTTCAATTCCCGGTAGCGGGTGATCGACGGAAGATAGATCCAGCACAGAACCAGGAGGATCGCTAATGCGACCGCAAGAACCGCGAAGAATTTCTTCAGCATCGAGCCGCAA
>CAZGCC010000052.1:0-10847 GCA_964524195.1 uncultured bacterium
GCCCCCCGCCGAGCCGGTGTGAAGCGCGATCCAGCCAGCATTCCGCCCCATCACTTCGAGGATCATCACGCGATGATGCGCAGCGGCAGTCGTATGGAGACGGTCCACGGCCTCTGTTGCAATGCTGACCGCTGTATGGAACCCAAAGGTGTAATCGGTGCCGCTTAGGTCATTATCGATGGTCTTGGGAATTCCGACAACGGGAATCCCTTTATGGAAAAGCTGATTGGATATGGAAAGCGTGCCATCGCCGCCAACCGCAACAAGAACATCCAAACCCCACTGCCGGAAATGTTCGATTGCCTGGTCGGAGTGATCTTCAAAAACGATCTTCTTCCCCTTGACCACGGGAACTTTGAACGGATCCGCGCGGTTCGAAGTCCCGAGAATGGTTCCTCCCAAGGTCAGAATTCCGGAGACATGCGCCTGGGTCAGTTCATGACCTCGTTTTTCGATCAATCCCGCATAGCCGTCCTCGATCCCAAAAACTTCCAAGCCATGATTCGCGACGGCGGATTTCGTGACCGCGCGAATGACCGCATTCAGTCCCGGGCAATCCCCACCCCCTGTCAGGATCCCTATTTTTCTGATCTTTTGGGGCTTCATCATTTACTGGAGCAACTTCAGCTCTTCGCCGGTGTTCGGATCATAGGTATAATTCGAAGGAAAAGTCTGACCCGTCCTTGGATTGTATTTGGTATTCATTTCCTGTCTCACCACGGGCTGCGTCGCAACGGTTTGAGTCGTCGCGACAGGCGCTGCGCCGTATTGAGTCGGCTGATATTGTTGCTGCATCATTTCCTGACGGAGTTCTTTTTTGGTCTGTTCCTTCTGACGACGCGCCATTTCTCCCGCGACCGCGCCCGTCAAAAGACCCGCGCCCGCGCCAATGGCCGTACCAACGCCCGCGTGTCCCGTAGCCGCGCCGGCCAGCGCGCCGATCCCGGCGCCCAATGCGGCGCCCGCCAAACCACCTGTTTCCCGTTCGGTCAAACCGCTATCCGTCGCACATCCGCTAAAAACAAGACACAGTATCAAAACACCCGCGAGTTTTTTTGTGATAAGTTTCATAACTTCCTCCTTGGGCCCATAAGTTGATTTTTGATTCATTTACCCTTTAAAATTTTGTTCATTATAATCACTTTTCCGTTTTTCAAAATAGATTTTTAAGACATCGTTTTCATCCAGCTTAAAAGCTCTTTCGCGATCTGGCACTTAGAACGGTTCTGGAGGCTCCTCACCCCGCCCGCGGCATCGATCAAATGAACCGCTACGCGCCGTTTGCCGAACGGAATGCAGCGCTTCGGATCATAGAAATTCGCCACGATGCCGTCCAGTCGCTTTTTGGCCAACTTATCCTTGGCGCGCCGGATCAAGTCCCGGGTTTCGAGACAAAACCCGATCACGGTCCTGCGCCCTTTTCTTTTTGCAAGCATTGCAAGTATGTCCGGCGTCCTTCGAAGCTTCAAGGTCAACCCCTTCCCGCTTGGGATCTTCTGATGCGCTGAGCTTACCGGCATAAAATCGCAAACAGCCGCTGTCATGATGAGACTGTCATGTTTGGGAAAAAGTTCCGCGCATATTTTTTTCATTTGGAGGGCTGATGTGACGGGATAGAACTTAATCCCTTTCGAAGGTTGGAGGTCCGTTGGACCACTCACAAGACTGACCTGGTATCCCCGAGAAACGGCTTCTTTTGCGAGAGCATAGCCCATCTCGCCCGTGGAAAGATTTGAAAGAAAACGGACCGGATCGAGCATTTCTCGTGTCGGCCCGGCAGTGATGAGGATCTTTTTGAGGCGTGACGCCACGGAATTACCTGGGGCGGGTTCTTTTTTGGGAAAGAATATGCTGAACGGAAGCCAGGATGGTATCCTCAGAGGCAATATGCCCGACCCCTACGCGGCCGCAGGCCAGGTCTCCTTCCACCGGATCCGCAAAGTGATATCCCAGCGCCTTGAGCTTGGCGATATTTCTCTGCGTGACAGGATGCGTGTACATATTATCGTTCATAGCCGGCGCCACCAGAATGGGCTTCCGGGTTGCGAGGACCAGGCAACTGGCCAAGTCGTCCGAGATGCCTGTCGCCATTTTTGCGATAAAATTCGCCGTAGCGGGAGACACCAAGACAAGATCCGGAAGGTCCGCAAGCGAGGTGTGAAGCACCCCGAAAGGCGCGTCCTGCGGGAACATTTCCGAATAAACGCGTTCGCCGCTCACCGTGCGGAGCACTGTCGGCGTCACAAACTCCTTGGCGCAGGCCGTCATCACACACACCACCCGCGCGCCCTCATCCCTCATTCTTTTGATGAGCTCCGGGGCCTTGTAGGCGGCAATACTGCCCGTCAGGATGTGAAGAACCGTCTTACCCGAGAGTCTTTTTGCCTTTGGCTTTGGTTTCAACATAGCTGATCTTCTTGGCGACCATCTCGTTAAGCGCAATGGTCGAAACCTTTTTAGAATCTGTTTTGATGAGCGGTTGGGCGCCCTGCGCGAGCTCATTCGCCCGGGCCGCGGCCACCAAAACGCTCTTGTAGAGACTTTTATTCTTTTCAGGAAGGATCTTTTCTAACGCGATGTACGCCATAATTAATTGTTTCTCCTTTGTTTGGACATGTTCAAAATGATCTCCTCGACTTCCAGGACCGCCTGGTCCAGATTCTGATTGATGACCGTGTGGTTTAAAGCTTCGCTTCTTTGATCTCGTCCTGCGCTTTTTCGATCCGCCTTTCGATCTCCTCGGGCGTCTCCGTGTTCCGTCCCGTAAGCCGCTCCCTCAACACCTTCACTGAAGGCGGGAGAATGAAAATACTCAGAAGCGGACGATCCTTTCCCCAGGAGGCCATAAGCTGTTTCGTCCCCTGCACATCGATCGTCATGATCACGATCTGCCCCTGGGCAACCCGGTCGGCCACAAATTCGCGAGGCGTTCCGTAAAGATTCCCGTAGATCTCGGCATGCTCAAGCATCTTCCCGTCACGGACATTCTGCCCAAAATCCGCCCGGGAAAGAAAAAAATAATCCTGTCCATCTTTTTCATCGACGCGTGGATTTCGCGTCGTCGCGGAGATAGAACGAACCCAATCCGGATGCCGTTTGAGAAGCCGCTCGACAATGCTCGTCTTCCCGCACCCGGAAGGAGCGGACAATACGACCAACGCCCCCTGGTTTTTTTCGGTTTTCTTATTCGACATTTTGAACCTGCTCGCGGATCTTTTCGATCTCGCTTTTGATCGCGATCGCCTCCTGAGAAACCTCAAAAAGCTGGGCCTTGGAGGCCATCGTATTGGCTTCCCGGTTCATCTCCTGGCAAAGAAAATCAAGCTCGCGACCGATCTCGCCCTGGCGGCCGAGCCACTTGGTGAAAAGCTCCAAATGACTTTTCATGCGGACGGTTTCTTCCGTGATATCCGACCGTTCCGTTAAAAACGCGACTTCCCGGTAAAGCCTCTCCTCATCCAGCTTTTCATCCCCGAGGAGATCCTTAAGACGGCTTTTCAATTTTTCAAAATAAATCTTTTGATTCCCATGGACCAAGGATTCGATCTTCTCCGTCGTTTTGGCGATATGATCGAGGCGCTTCAAGAAATCCTTGTGAAGCTTTTCGCCTTCCTCTTCCTTGTGACAGACCGCTTTCTCTAAGGCTTTCTTTAGAAGCGCGGAGAGCTGGGCCCAGGTCCAGGCGTGAGCTTCTTCATCCGGTTTTTCTTTAACAACTCCCGGAAGCCTCATGACTTCGTCGACCGTAAGCTTGCCTTCCAGCTTGAATTTGGCTTTGATCTTTTTTGACGATGCCAGATAGGCTGCGACTTGATCCTGATCCAACTCGTAGGCCTTCGATTCGCCGTTACGACCCTCTTCGGAAACACTCAGGGAAACCTTCCCGCGACGCATCACGGATTGAACCAAAGGCCTCACTTGCGCCTCAAACGAGTACATCGCAGGCGGAAGTCTCAACGAAAGCTCAAAATAGCGCTGATTAAGCGAACGGATCTCAACAACCCAATGCTTTCCCCCTGCCATAAGGGACACGCGGGCAAAAGCGGTCATGCTTCGTATCATAAATATGGGATCTCAGGAAAGTTATAACACATGTGGCCCAATGAGGGGCTCATTATAAAAGTTTCTGCCCTAGTGTCAAGGAAAAGCAAAAGAGGATTTTGCGTAACTTATTTATATGAAATGAGTTAGAAATGTCTAGGCTTTAGGAGAGGCTATAGCTTCCAGGATCCTCGAGGCGGCTTCCTTGGGATTGGCGGCCTGTGTGATGGGACGGCCAACCACAATATGATCCGAACCTGCTTTGATAGCATCCTCAGGAGTAAAAATCCTTTTTTGATCTCCCTGATCCGCGCCTGCGGGACGGATGCCGGGGGTCACGATCAGAAAATCGCCTTTGATCTTCTTGCGGACCCATGCGGTTTCTTCAGGAGAGCAAACGATCCCGTCCAGCCCTGCTTTTTGGGCGAGACTTGCCAAATGGAGAACTTCGTCTTTGATCTTGCGCTTGATGCAAAGATCTTTTTTCAATGTCTCTTGGTTGTGGCTGGTAAGCACGGTCACGCCGATAAGTTGCGGCTTTTTGATCCGCCCCGAGGAATATTTCTCAACAGCCGCTTTGGCGGCCTTCATCATTTCAAATCCGCCGAGCGTGTGCACATTGACCATGTCCACCTCATGCTCGCAAACCGCGGCAAGCGTCCGGCTGACCGTATTCGGAATGTCATGAAGTTTCAGGTCCAGAAAGACACGACCGCCATAATTTTTCACGAGATTCACGGCCTTCCAGCCATGCGCCGTGAAAAGCTCGAGTCCAACCTTGTAATAATGGACAACTCCCTTAAGATCGCTCAACCACTTTTCGGCCACTTCAAGCGTTGGCGCATCAAGCGCGACGATCAATCTCTCTCTGGGATCCTCAGGGCTCATGTCTGACACTCCGTTTCCTTTTCATCCGCAGCCTTGTAACTTCCCCGCAAAGCATTCAAACCCGGGATATTGTTTTTTTGACAGAACGACTCGATCCCCTTAAGGATCTCCAGCGTCGCTGCCGGCTCCACAAAATTTGCCGTTCCAACCGCCAGAAGGTCCGCGCCGACGACCAGGAATTCGAGTGCATCCTGGGCGTTCATAATACCGCCAGAAGCAATGATCGGGGCTTTTAATTCTTTTTTGATCTGATAAACATAGCGAAGCGCGACAGGCTTGATCGCCGGACCGCTTAAACCTCCAAAATCTTTTGCGAGCCTGGACCTCCGGGAAACAATATCCACTGACATTCCCCGGAGCGTATTCGTAACGCTCAGACCGTCGATCCCCTGCTTCAGAACCTGCTCGCCGATCGCAAGAATGTCTCCGAGCTCCGGAGAAAGTTTCGCGAAAGTGATGAGCTTCGTCCCTTCCCGGACTGCTTTAACAACTTCCAGGATCTTTTCCTGCTTTTTCATGCCGCCTACGCCTGCGGCTTCCACATTCGGACAGGAAAGATTGATCTCAAGAGCGCTTACGACGCCGCGATGTTTTTCGAAAGCCGCCGCAAGTTTCGTAAATTCCGCGGTCGTTTCGCCGGCAATGCTCACGATGAGCGGCACTCCAAGCTTTTTGAAATAAGGGATCTTATCTTCCAGAAAATCCTCGAGCCCTTTATTCTGAAGCCCGATCGCATTGAGCATGCCGGCAGGAGTTTCGCAGATGCGTGGCATCGGATTCCCGGCTCGCGGTTTGACGGTGATGGTCTTGGTGATGATCGCTCCCAGTTTCACAGGGTCTACATAGCCGGCGTATTCATCCGTAGTTCCGAAAGTCCCGGAAGCAACGGTAATAGGGTTCTTGAATTTCAGCCCTTTGATCTGAGTCGTAAGATCGATCTTCATAGCACCAGATCCTTGAATTTAAACACTGGACCATCGACGCAGGCGCGCATCAACCCGTCATGGGTCTTTACCATACAGCCCAAGCAGGCTCCGACCCCGCAGGCCATGGACTCATCCCAGGAGGCTTCCCCTTCGATCCCGTACTTATGAGCTAACGCAATCACTGCCTTCATCATGGGCTTGGGCCCGCAAGTCTGGATGAAAAGCTCTTGGGGGTCTTCTTCCCTGATAACTTTTTCGAGAAGCGCGGTAACCAATCCCCGGGAACCCCAAGAACCGTCTTCGGTGGAATAAAGGATCTTAGCCTTCACTTTCTTAAGTTCGGTCTTCGGCAAAACCTCGGCTTTGGATTTGGTGCCGATCAGAAGATATCGGGAGGGATATTTTTCAGCCAGAAAAACAAGTGGTGGAACTCCGACGCCGCCGGCGATCAGAATGCGCTTTTTCTTTCCGACCTTGGAGGAAAATCCTTTTCCGAGCGGCCCCATAACTTTGACCGCATCACCCTTTTTCTTGCAGGAAAGCAGCTGGGTACCTTGCCCGAGGACTTCATAGAGCACTTCGATCTTTTGTCCCGTAACACGGTAATAGCTGAATGGACGGCGCAAAAAAGGATCATTCCCTTGCAAGATCTTCATGTGAAGGAATTGGCCGGGCGCGACCTTCCGGGAAAGCCTGGGGGAACTGAAAACCAGCTTGAAATACTTCTTGTTGACCTTCTTATTTTCGAAGATCGTGACAATCTCATCAGCCTCTGCTTTTGGAACCATCGGCCTACCCCTTCCCTTTGGGGTCATTATAGTCTTGGATCGACTTCACATCCAGCTCGTCGTCCTTCACGGCCTGGAGTCCTCTCAGCGCCGCTCGCGCGGCGCTGAGCGTGGTGATGCAGGGAATGTTAAAAGAGACCGCGAGCGACCGGATCTTTCCTTCATCGAGCATTGGGCCTTTGCCGCTCGGAGTGTTGATGATGAGATCCATTTTTTTGTTTTTCACCCAGTCCTCGATGTTCGGGCTCCCCTCTGTGATCTTCAGAATCTCCTGGACGGGCACGCGGTAATCTTTCAGCACCTGAGTGGTCCCTTTGGTCGAAACAACCTTAAAACCAAGCCGGTGGAACTGTCTTGCGATCTCAGCGATCTTGGGTTTATCCGAATTTTTGACGCTGATAAAAACAGTCCCTTTGCGCGGGATGTGCGACATTGCGGCATCCTGGGATTTATAGAAGGCCCTCCCAAAGTCCTTGTCGATCCCCATGACCTCACCGGTCGATTTCATTTCGGGCGAGAGAATGATATCGACCCCCGGAAATTTCACGAACGGAAAGACGGACTCCTTAACGGCCACATGCTGGGGGACGATCTCTTCGGTGAAATTCAGTTCCTTGAGGGTCTTGCCGACCATCAATTGCGCCGCGAGTTTCGCCAGAGGCACCCCGATCGTTTTGCTCACAAAAGGTACGGTCCTTGATGCTCGCGGATTCACTTCCAGACAATAGACCTGGTCTTTCTGGATCGCGTACTGAACATTCATCAGACCTAACACGCCAAGTTCCCGGGCGATCTGCTTTGTTTTTAAGATGATCTCCTCGACGGTCTCCCGCCCGACTGAAAACGGAGGGATCACAGACGCGCTATCCCCTGAATGGATCCCGGCTTCTTCGATATGTTCCATCACGGAACCCACCACCGCCGTCTTGCCGTCCGAAATGAGATCCACATCCATCTCGATCGCGTCTTCAAGGAACTTGTCGATCAAAACGGGATGCTCGCCGCTCGCATCGACCGCCTGTTTCATGTATTTCTTAAGAGAGGATTGATCGTAAGCGATCTCCATCGCGCGGCCACCCAGCACATACGAAGGACGGACAACGACCGGATATCCGATCTGCTTGGCGATCTCGCATGCCTCATCAAAACTGGTAGCGATCCCGTTGGCCGGCTGCGACAGATGGATCTTCTTAAGAAGTCTTTTGAATTTGTCCCGGTCTTCCGCGCGGTCGATCGCCTCGACCGAGGTCCCGAGGATCTTCACGCCATTCGCCTTAAGAGATTTCGCAAGGTTAAGCGGCGTCTGCCCCCCAAGTTGAAGGATCACACCGAGCGGTTTTTCGTTTTCATAAATATTGAGCACATCTTCAAGCGTGAGGGGCTCAAAGAAAAGCTTGTCAGCGGTGTCGTAGTCGGTCGAAACCGTTTCGGGATTCGAATTGACCATGATCGTCTCATAGCCCAGTTTCTTGAGCGCGAGCACAGCATGAACGCAGCAATAGTCGAATTCGATCCCCTGCCCGATCCGGTTGGGCCCGCCGCCAAGGATCATGACCTTCTTTTTTTTACTCGGGTTCGCCTCATCTTCTTCTTCATAGGTCGAATAAAAATATGGCGTATAGGCTTTAAACTCCGCGGCACAGGTATCCACGAGCTTATAGACCGGTTTGATCCCGAGTTTTTTACGAAGGTTCCGGATTTCGGTCTGCCGGAGTCCCCAGAAGAACGCCAGTTGGACATCTGAGAATCCGTACTGTTTTGCCTTCCGCAGCAAAGACTCCTGCTCGCCTTTGTCCCCGCGGGCATCGAGAAGCTCCTTTTCGAGATCGATGATCTGTTTGAGCTGGGCCAGAAACCACCCATCAACCCCCGTTTGTTTAGAGATCTCTTCAAGAGTGTAGCCCGCGAGAAAAGCATATTTCAGAAAAAAGATCCGCCCATCGCGCGGCGTTTTGACGAACTCAAAGATCTTTTTCCGGATCTCCCCATCGTTGGGTGCCTGATGAAGGAATTTTATGTATTTCGCACGAGTTGTAAGCTCAAGATCGAAGATCTTATCCTGACCGTCTCCGCCAAAACCAAATCTCTTGGTTTCAAGCGACCGGAGGCCTTTCTGAAGAGCCTCTTTGAAGGTTCGGCCGATCGACATGGCCTCCCCGACCGATTTCATTTGAGTCGTCAGTCGGTCATCCACTCCTTCGAATTTTTCGAATGCAAAGCGGGGGATCTTTACCACGCAATAATCGATCGAAGGTTCGAACGAGGCAGGCGTGTACTTTGTAATATCATTGGGAATTTCATCGAGCGTAAGCCCGACCGCGAGCTTGGCCGCAAATTTGGCGATCGGAAATCCTGTTGCCTTGGAAGCAAGCGCGGAAGAGCGTGAAACGCGCGGGTTCATTTCGATGATGACCATGCGCCCGGTCTTGGGATCCGTTGCGAACTGAACATTCGAACCGCCGGTCTCGATCCCGATCTCGGACATGACTTTTCGCGCGGCATCCCGCATGCGCTGGTATTCGCGATCCGTCAAAGTCTGGGCCGGCGCCACCGTGATGGAGTCCCCGGTGTGAACTCCCATCGGATCCAGATTTTCGATCGAGCAGATCACGACAAAGTTATCTTTAACATCGCGCATCACCTCGAGCTCGAACTCTTTCCATCCAACGATCGACTCTTCGATCAGGATCTCATGCACCCGGCTGTAATCAAGCCCCGTACGCGCCGTGGCGCGGAGCTCTGCGAGATTATGACAAACCCCGCTTCCGGACCCGCCCAGAGTGAAGCTTGCCCGCACGATCACCGGATAACCGATCTTCTCCGCGACTTTCTCGGCTTCTTCAAGAGAGTAGGCGAAATCGCTTTTTGGAAGATCCAAGCCGATCTTCTGCATCGCCCGCTTGAACTCTTCCCGGTTCTCGGCTTTTTTGATGGCCTCATATTTGGCGCCGATCATTTCCACACCGTATTTTGTGAACACGCCTTTTTCGTAGGCCTCGACGGCGAGATTCAGCCCCGTCTGACCTCCCATCGTCGGGAGCACTGCATCGGGCTTTTCTTTGATGATCACCTTCTCAAGAAATTCCACCGTAAGCGGCTCGATATAGGTCGCATCCGCAAGCTCCGGATCGGTCATGATCGTCGCGGGATTCGAATTAATGAGCACGACCTTGTAGCCTTCCTCTTTCAAGGCCTTGACCGCCTGCGCCCCTGAATAATCGAATTCGCAGGCCTGGCCGATAATGATCGGCCCGGACCCGATGATCAGAATCTTTTTAATGTCAGTTCGTTTCGGCATTGTTCCTGCCCCGCACCCTTTTATTTTTTTGTACCGAGATACTCCTGCAAAGATTTCGGCGTGATCTTGTCCTTTTTCGCCGCCGCAATACCTTCCACGGTCGCTTCCGCTGCGGCCATGGAAGTCACATATGGCAATTTACGCTGGATCGCCATCATCCGGATATAACTGTCATCCACCTGGCTCCCGCGCCCTTCCGGCGTATTGATAATAAGATGCAACTCTCCATTTTTGATGGAATCCGCGATATTCGGCTGGCCTTCATGGATTTTTTTAATAAAGGTGTTCTCGATCTTCTGCGCCGTCAAAAAAGCGCTTGTTTTCTCTGTCGCAAAGATCTTGAAGCCGAGAGCGGCCAGTTTCCGCGCGATGGGCGGAAGCAACTCTTTGTCCTTGCCCGCCACCGTAAGAAGCACATTCCCTTCTAAAGGCAGTTTTGCCCCTGTAGCCTCCTGCGCTTTATAGAACGCCACTCCGAAGTTGTCCCCCACCCCCATCACTTCCCCCGTCGCCCGCATTTCGGGACCAAGGATAGGATCCACTTCCGGGAACATATTGAACGGGAAAACGGCTTCCTTAACGCCAAAGAACAGAGCCTTTGAATCTTTCAGCTGGGGAAAATCTTTGATCTTTTTTCCAAGCATCATTTCGGTCGCAAGACGCGCGATCGCCACACCCGTGACCTTGGAGACGACTGGCACTGTGCGAGAGGCCCGCGGATTTGCCTCAAGAATATAGACCTTACCATCGCAGATCGCGTACTGGACATTGATAAGCCCTATGACTTTCAGCGCCCGCGCGATCTTAGCCGTATAGTCCCCGATCTGTTTGAGGTGTTCTTTGGAGATTGTCCGGCTCGGGATCGAGCATGCCGAATCTCCCGAATGCACTCCGGCCCATTCAATA